>JAIDME010000233.1 GCA_029050705.1 Acetatifactor sp. | reverse complement strand
TAACAGGATTATAGAATTATATTGGGAGCGGGAGGAAGATGCGATCAGGGAAACTTCTCTGAAATACGGCAGGCTGTGTGCCCATATTGCAAAGAATATTCTTTCAAGCTACGAGGACAGTGAAGAATGCGTGAATGACACATATCTGGCTGTATGGAATGCTATTCCGGATAAGCGCCCCAGCAGGTTCTCCGCCTTTGTCAGCAGAATTACAAGAAATCTTGCATTGAAAAAATTTGAATACATTTCTGCCGCAAAGAGAAACCCGGCGGCTGTTACGTCTTTGGAGGAACTGGGTGATTGTGTATCAGGAACGGACAGCGTGGAATCTGAAGTGGAAACCCGGCGGATAGAGCGCACGATTGATAAATTCCTCTGGCGGCAGGGTGAAGAAAAGAGGAACATTTTTATCAGACGGTATTGGTATTTTGACTCTATTGAAAGTATTTGTAAGAGTACGGGATTTACCCAGAGTAAAGTGAAGTCCATGTTACATGAAATGCGCAAAAAACTGAGAATATTTTTGGAAAGCGAGGGAATTGAAGTATGAATAAAAAACAACTTTCACATCATATCGGAAACATTGATGACAAACTTGTCCAGCAGGCAGAGAGGATCCCTGATTATGCGATGCGGCATCGCTGGAAAAGGATCAGGCAGCTTTGTGCGGCGGTGGCGGTTCTTGCCCTTATGATATCCAGCTTTAGCTTAGGGGCGACAGTATTTGCCCGCGAGATTCCGGTAGAACAGGAGACGCTGGAGCTGGAAGGGGTTGAACTTACGCTGATATTGCCCGACAGCTGGGCAGGGCTATACTCGGTGGAAAGGTATAATTCTTCAAACTATGTTGTTTATAACACCAAGATCAGGGAAGCTGTCAGCGAGGGAATAGATTTGTTTGACGGCGGGGTTCTGTTCTATATTGTCTGTTATGATGAACCAATGACAGAGGAGCAGTTTGTGGAAAACGGACTGGATTTTACAGCTTACCGCTATATTTTGGCAACAAGAGACAAAACCTATATTCTCCATTATGCCAGCGATGTGCAGTATGACCCGGAGGATGAAGAACAGGTGAGCATATACACTAAAATGGATTCCGAAATCAAAGATATCCAGTTTATCGTTAGTGATGTGTTTGCCGAATAATATGCGCATAGCTATGATGTATTTTACCGGTCAGAGTGCTATTTATGACAATAGGATCCTCGCGAGGCGTGGATTCTATTGTTGTGTTGTAACGGTTCATTTTATATGTAGCATAAACTGTGTACCGGAGGCAGGCGGGAAAAGTAAAAACTGTGAATAAATAAATCTTAATGCAGTATCAATTCATATACTTTTTCCAATGCTTCCTCCGGGGCGGTTTCCACGTCCGGAATGAGCGGCTCGCCTGCCCTTGTCTGATCAACGCGATACCATTTCTTGTATGAAACGCCCATGGTAAGCCCGGAATGAGGCATTTGGAACGAAAGACAATCTCCGTAGCCGTCCGGCAGATTCCCGGAGGGCTGCCCGATGATGATGCCCAAATCGTTGTCTGCAAGAAGCATGGCGAAGTCCATTGCAGAACTGTATGTCCATGTGTCTGTCAGCACATACAGGTTCCCGTTGAATACCTGCTTTTTCTTTTGATTTTTGTAGATTACATTCTCGTTTTTGACCAGATACCGGCCATAGCGGACGGCACTGTCGAACCCCCGGTATTCTGCCACATCTAAATATTTGATAAACTCATTTGCCACCCAGGAATTTCCGCCGCCGTTTCCGCGCAGATCGACTGCGATATTTTCGATGCCCTCTGCGAATATTTCCTTGAAAAAGTCATCCAGAACATTGTAGTATTCATCATTGCATGTACAGGAAGTCAGGGTAAAAATCCCCAGACTGTTTTCTCGGTCAATCTGATAAGTCACCCATTTGCCGGTCATATCACTTGGCTGCCAGCCCTTTACTTTATCAAGAGTGACGAAGTCAAAATGAAGCTCTGAATCGGTTCCGTCCACATTGAAGCTCATCACCACGCCGTCAGAGGTGTCTATACCGCATAACTGCAGGGTTTCTTCACAGATGATCACATTTTGCCAAAACGAGGCTTCGGCATAATAATCTGTCTCATAAGAGAATACTTCCCTGTACGCAGCGAGCACATCTTCGGAGAGAATTCCGTTAATGGTCAACGGGCGCCCGCATGTCTGGATTGCCGTAAAGTCGTCAATGTATCGGTATTCGCTGCCGTACCAGTTTATAAAGGTATGTCCGTCATGAAGCGCGGCGGCAATTCTGGAAGCAGACTGCCAGAGCTCAAGTACGGAAATCTGATCATTTATTGCCGCCAGTTCTTTTTCGTATTGTTTTTCTGCCAATACATCCTTGCCGGAACCATCCAGCCAGGCCGGATGCCGTTCTCTGAGACACTTCATAAGATAAGCCAGGTCCTCCAAAGCGTCCTCTTTGCTCAATGTCTCATTCAGATTCAGAGAGGGTGTCATTTTTTTGACTGTTCCCCGATAAGGGTCCATACATAATTTATAGTAACCATACAGCGCAGCTGCCGAAAACAGCAATACCACGACAATGATCAAACCTGCCTTCAAAAGTTTTCTGCCCATATCTGTTCCTCCATAGTTTCCGGCTGCTTCAGAGAATGGTAACATAAGTATTATCATACCATGGACATAAAAATACTTCAAATGCTTTTTGGGTTGTCTTCCCAGGTGATTTTGAGTAAAATGGAAAGGAGAGATTCCGGTACAGGAGAAGCGATATTTCGGTATGGAGAAAAGTGATGGTGAGGAAGCGTTTTAGATTTACAGGCAGGGTGCAGGGGGTGGGCTTCAGAACCCGTGCCAAATATGCTGCCCGCGGTATGTGCATCACGGGCTGGGTGAAAAATGAATGGGACGGTTCTGTGGTGATGGAGGCTCAGGGGACCGAGGCAGCCATTGACCGGATGCTTATCATGATCAACAGGAGCGATTATATTTGCATTGATTCCATTGAATCGAAAAACATTCCTCTTGTGGAAAGTGAAGCTTCTTTTACGGCTGTATATTAGTATACCGACCATGGCAGAGGAGGGCGGCATAAGTGAGTGGCTTAAAGGGCGGCAGGGTAAAGGATAACAGATTAAAGCGGGATTTTTTTGCCAGGGATGGTATTACTGTGGCAAAAGAACTTCTGGGCAAGATACTGGTGCATGAGACGAAAGTCGGTACGGTGAGGGGAATCATCACCGAAGTGGAGAGTTACATGGGGGAGAATGACAAAGGGTCCCATACCTACGGCGGCAAGCGGACAGAGCGAACAGAACCCATGTATCATGCGGGAGGGACATCCTATGTCTATCTGATTTACGGTATGTACAGTTGTATGAATATTGCGGCTATGACTGAGGGGATTCCTCAGGCGGTTCTGCTGCGGAGTGTAATTCCGGCGGATGAGGAATCCGGGGAGAGGATGATACAGCTGCGCAGAGAAGCTGCGGAGCGTCGGAAGAAGCGGGAGAGCGTGAAAATCGGAGACACTGCGAAAGCCGGAAAAACCGCGGAAATCGAGCACAAAGCAGAAGCGGTGGAAACCGTGCCGTTGTCCCTGAGAAAGCATCTTGCGGACGGACCGGGCAAGCTCTGTATCGCCATGGGCATCACGAAGGCGGACAATGACGTGGACATGACGGAGAGCAGTTTGTTTTATGTGACTGAAGGAATTGAGGTAACACCCTCCGAAATTCACGCCGCCAAACGTATCGGTATCGACTATGCGGAGGAGGCTGCGGATTATCTGTGGCGATTTTACATAGAGAGAGGTTAATCTTACATGAGTCTGAAATTTGTATTTGGCCCTTCGGGAGCGGGAAAAAGCAGGCAGCTCTATGAGGAAATCATTTGCAGGGCAGGGGCAGCCCCCAAAAAAAATTTTTTTATCATTGTGCCTGACCAGTTTACCATGCAGACCCAGAAGGATCTGGTG
>JAIDME010000232.1 GCA_029050705.1 Acetatifactor sp. | reverse complement strand
CAATTACAAAGATTGAATAAATAATAACTTACATAACTGAAAGGAGATTTCACATGATTTATTCAAAGGAAGTTGAAGAAATGTGCACAGTTCGTCAGGGTGTGCATCATGGCTGCGCGCCTATCCCCGAAGAAGCCAAGTGGGTGCAGGCAAAGAAGGTAGAAGACATTTCCGGTCTGACACATGGTGTGGGCTGGTGTGCTCCTCAGCAGGGTGCATGTAAGCTGACCTTGAATGTGAAGGAGGGCATCATTCAGGAAGCACTGGTGGAAACCATCGGATGCTCCGGCATGACCCATTCGGCAGCTATGGCGGCGGAAATTCTGCCCGGTCTGACCGTAATGGAAGCCCTGAATACCGACTTGGTGTGTGATGCAATCAACACTGCCATGAGAGAACTGTTCCTTCAGATTGTTTACGGACGTACCCAGAGTGCTTTCTCTGAGGAAGGACTGCCGGTAGGCGCAGGTCTTGAGGACCTTGGAAAGGGCTTGAGAAGCCAGGTCGGAACCATGTACGGAACCTTAAAGAAAGGTCCCCGCTATCTGGAGATGGCTGAGGGCTATGTTACTGGTATCGCTCTGGATAAGGACGACCAGATCATCGGTTATGAGTTCGTAAGCCTTGGAAAGATGACTGACTTCATCAAGAAGGGTGATGACCCTAACACCGCTTATGAGAAGGCAAAGGGACAGTATGGCCGTGTAGCGGATGCCGTTAAGATCATCGACCCCAGAAAAGAGTGAGAAAGAGATAAAGGAGGACAGGAAAATGGCTTTATTTGAATCATATGAAAGACGTATTGATAAAATTAATGCTGTGCTGAACAGCTATGGTATCTCCTCTATCGAAGAAGCGGAGAAGATTACCAAGGACGCTGGTCTTGACGTATATGACCAGGTGAAGAAGATTCAGCCCATCTGCTTTGAAAACGCATGCTGGGCATATACCGTAGGCGCGGCTATCGCAATCAAGAAAGGCTGCCGCAAGGCATCCGAGGCTGCAGCCGCCATCGGCGAGGGACTTCAGGCATTCTGTATTCCCGGATCTGTGGCAGATACCCGTAAGGTTGGCCTGGGACACGGCAATCTGGGCAAGATGCTCCTTGAGGAGGATACCGACTGCTTCTGCTTCCTGGCAGGACATGAGTCCTTTGCGGCTGCTGAGGGCGCTATCGGTATCGCAGAGAAGGCAAACAAGGTCCGCCAGAAGCCTCTGCGCGTTATCCTGAACGGCCTCGGCAAGGATGCGGCAAAGATTATTTCCCGTATCAACGGCTTTACCTTTGTTGAGACTGAGTATGACCCTTACACCAACGAGGTGAAGGAAATTGAGAGAATCCCCTATTCCGAGGGACTTCGCTCCAAGGTAAACTGCTACGGCGCAAACAGCGTTCCCGAGGGCGTTGCGATCATGTGGAAGGAGAACGTGGATGTCTCCATCACCGGTAACTCCACCAACCCCACCAGATTCCAGCATCCCGTTGCAGGAACCTACAAAAAGGAGAGAACTGAGGCAGGAAAGAAGTACTTCTCCGTTGCTTCCGGCGGCGGTACAGGACGTACACTGCATCCCGACAACATGGCTGCAGGTCCCGCATCCTATGGCTTTACGGACACGCTGGGACGTATGCACTCCGACGCACAGTTCGCAGGTTCTTCTTCCGTTCCCGCACACGTTGAGATGATGGGTCTCATCGGTATGGGCAACAACCCCATGGTAGGCGCTACTGTGGCTGTGGCTGTTTTGATTGAGGAAGCAGCGAAGGCAAATCGTTTCTAATTGAAACGATTGTAAGTTCTAAAATCTGAATAGAAGAAATGACAACCCCCGCAGGCTTTAAGAGCTTGCGGGGGTTTTTGCGGTAAAGTACAGAAAGTATAAACCTCTTCCGATATTCTAAAATTCCGGAATCCGGCACACACATAATACATATGGAATACGCAGGTAAAACGCAGGAGTAATATATAAAAGCAACGATGTATTATGTGTAAATTATGGCATGTAGTATATGCTATAAAAATATGATTTTCCAATGGTTATAATTTACAACAATCGATTAATGCTGTAAGATATACTTATCAAAAGAGAAGGAACATGAATACATGGATGGAAAAATTATTGAGGATTATCGGATAATATCAACAGGGCAGCTTGTCAGAGCAGTAAAGGAAGGATTAAGCAATTCAGAAAGATTTTGCTTTATTCTTGGGTCCGGCGCATCAGTATCATCCAATATTCCGATGGGAGGAGAATTAGAATATAAGTGGATGAAAGAGATGGAAGAGGACCCCGGTTTGGCGGAAATATCTGTGCTTGCGGAAAAAATGAAAGAGAGCAAGCAATTGGAATATGACTTCAAAGAGATAGAACAAGCCTGGCAAGATGCAAAAAAATCAAAAACACCACTTCCAAGTAAGTATTATTTTGATATATATAAACTTCGTTTCTTTCCTAATCATAGAAACGGGTATCATTATCTTGAAAAAATAATGGCTGATGCAAAACCGAACTTGGGATACTATCCGCTGGCATTAATGCTGACAAAGGGAGATGGGAATAACCTCGTCATAACTACAAATTTTGATAGTTTGGTTGAAGATGCTCTATTCTTATATACAAATAGTAAACCCCTTGTAATTAATCATGAACTTTTGGCAGAGTTTGCGGGGGATTCCAATATCAGGCGTCCAATAGTAGCGAAAGTGCACAGGGGAATATTTTTTGATCCATTGAATAAACCTGAAGAGACTGATACATTAAAGGGCAAATGGCATGAAGTTTTAGGCTCCGTATTTCAAAACTATACACCAATTGTAATTGGATATGGCGGGGGAGATAACAGCTTAATGGAACTCCTTACAGATGAAAATGTCAAAATGAAAAACGGTATATATTGGTGCTATATGGAAGAATATGGTTTGCCAGACGAAAAAATTCAAATGTTAGTTAAGGGAAAAAAAGGATATTTTGTTTGCTCCGCAGGTTTTGATGACACAATGATGACTATCGGTAATGCTTTGTTTCCGGATAAGATGGACGTGCATGAGATTGAATTATACTTAAACAATCGCACAAGCATATTAATAGAAAACTATAT
>JAIDME010000231.1 GCA_029050705.1 Acetatifactor sp. | reverse complement strand
ACGGCGGTCTTGGCAGACTTGCCGCCTGTTTCCTTGACTCTCTGGCAACTCTGGGCTATCCGGCTTACGGCTGCGGTATCCGCTACCGTTACGGTATGTTCAAGCAGCAGATTGAAGACGGTTATCAGGTGGAGGTGCCCGACAACTGGCTGGAGAACGGGAATCCTTTTGAACTGCGCAGGCCCGAGTACGCGAAGATCGTAAAGTTTGGCGGCCATGTTGCCATATACAGCGACGAAAACGGTAACGGTCGCTTTGTGCAGGAGGACTATCAGGCAGTGAGAGCCATTCCCTTTGATCTGCCTATCGTGGGCTACGGCAACGGCATTGTCAACACGCTCCGTATCTGGGACGCTGAGCCTATGGCCGGATTTCAGCTGGATTCCTTTGACAAGGGCGATTATCGCAAGGCTGTGGAGCAGGAGAACCTGGCGCGGAATATCGTGGAGGTGCTCTACCCCAATGACAATCACTATGCAGGCAAGGAGTTGCGTTTAAAGCAGCAGTATTTCTTTATCTCTGCGTCCGTACAGGAGGCAGTAGAGAAGTTCATGCGCAGGCATGATGATATTCACAGGTTCCCGGAGAAGGTGACCTTCCAGCTCAATGACACCCATCCCACTGTGGCGGTGCCTGAATTGATGCGCATTTTGCTGGATGATTATAATCTCGGCTGGGATGAGGCGTGGGACATCACTACACGTACCTGTGCTTACACTAACCATACCATTATGTCCGAGGCGCTGGAGAAGTGGCCCATCGACCTGTTCCAGAGACTTCTTCCCAGAATTTATCAGATTGTGGAGGAAATCAACCGCCGCTTCATTCTGCAGTTGGAAGAGAAGTATTACGGCGGGGATGTGCAGGAAAAGATTTCCAAGATGGCTATTCTGTATAACGGACAGGTGAGGATGGCGCATATGGCAATCATCGCCGGCTACTCCGTAAACGGCGTGGCAAGACTGCACACCGAGATCCTGAAGAATCAGGAGTTGAAGGATTTTTACGAGATGTATCCTGAGCGCTTTAACAACAAGACCAACGGTATTACCCAGAGAAGATTTCTGCTCCACGGTAATCCGCTGCTGGCTGACTGGGTGACCTCCAAGGCAGGGGACGGCTGGATTCGGGATCTGCCCCAGATTGAAAAGCTAAAGGAGCAGGCGGACAACAAAAAGTCCCAGAAGGAGTTCATGGATATTAAATATCAGAACAAACTCCGTCTGGCGAAATATATTAAGGAGCACAACGGCGTTGAGGTGGATCCGAACTCCATCTTTGACGTGCAGGTAAAGCGCCTTCATGAGTACAAGAGACAGCTGCTGAATATACTGCATGTAATGTATCTGTACAACCAGCTGAAGGCGAATCCGAGTATGGAGTTTTATCCCAGAACATTTATCTTCGGCGCGAAGGCGGCTGCAGGCTACCGCAACGCAAAGCTGACCATTAAACTGATCAACTCTGTCGCTGACGTGGTCAACAATGATGCCTCCATCGGCGGCAAGATCAAGGTGGTCTTCATTGAAAACTACAATGTGTCCAATGCAGAGATCATTTTTGCGGCAGCAGATGTGTCAGAGCAGATTTCCACTGCCAGCAAGGAAGCCTCCGGTACAGGCAACATGAAGTTTATGCTGAATGGTGCGCTGACGCTGGGAACCATGGATGGTGCAAATGTTGAGATCGTGGAAGAAGTAGGACAGGAGAATGCGTTTATCTTCGGACTCTCCTCCGATGAGGTCATCCGGTTTGAGAACCATGGCGGATACAATCCCATGGATATATACAACAGTGATGGCGACATTCACAAGGTGCTGGATCAGCTGGTTGATGGAACCTATTCCTCCGACAGGGAGCTGTTCCGTCCGCTGTACAATTCTCTGCTGAACACCCTGAGTACCTCAAAGGCGGATACCTACTTTATTCTGAAGGACTTTAAGGCATATGCGGAAGCACAGAAAAAGGTGGAGGCGGCATACCGCAATACAGAGGGGTGGGCTAAGAGCGCCATCCTGAATGTGGCATGTTCCGGAAAGTTTACCTCCGACAGAACCATTCAGCAGTATGTGGATGAAATCTGGCATCTGGACAAAGTGACATTGTAATCGGAAGATACGGAGGCGGCTTTCCAAAGGGGGGGACGCCTCCCTGAATTCCTCCACCTGTGCGGCTGCGTAAGCAGACGCAAGAGCGCGTAAGCGCGGGTTTTGTGAATGTGGAAACAGGTTGGATGCTCTCCTGAGCATCCAACCGTACAGGTGGAATTTTTTGCAGACAGACGAAAAGGAGATTAAGAGGAGGAAGTTTATGATAGAATTATTGCAGGGCGGTGCCTTTCTGATCAATGGTGAGGACATTATTCCCGACGGGCCGGACGCAGCGGCGGAGATTATGAAAAAAGGCGGCTGGGGAGTCACAAAGGAGAACGCGGCAAAGAAAACCATATCCTATGGCATTCTGGAGAGCCACAACATCTCCGGCAACATGGACAAGCTGAAAATCCGCTTTGACAAGCTGACCAGCCACGATATTACCTTTGTGGGCATCATTCAGACGGCGAGAGCTTCAGGACTTGAAAAATTTCCCATGCCCTATGTGCTCACGAACTGCCATAATTCCCTTTGTGCCGTGGGCGGCACCATCAATGAGGATGACCATATGTTTGGCCTGACATGTGCCAAAAAATACGGCGGAGTCTATGTGCCTCCTCATCAGGCCGTCATTCATCAGTATGCGAGGGAAATGCTTACAAAAGGCGGCAACATGATTCTGGGTTCTGATTCTCATACCCGCTATGGCGCACTGGGCACAATGGCTGTGGGTGAGGGCGGACCGGAACTGGTAAAACAGCTGCTGAACCAGACCTATGACATCAATATGCCGGAGGTAGTGGCAGTGTATCTGAGCGGCGCGCCTGTAAAGGGTGTTGGTCCTCAGGATGTTGCGCTGGCAATTATAGGAGCCGTGTTCAAAAACGGTTATGTCAAAAATAAGGTGCTGGAGTTTGTGGGCCCCGGCGTGGCAAACCTGAGCGCGGACTTCCGTATCGGTATCGATGTAATGACGCCGTAAACCACCTGCCTGACCTCCATCTGGAATACTGACAGGGAGATTGCGGATTTCTATGAGATTCATGGGCGCGGGGAGGATTACAGGGAGCTGATTCCCGGAAGAATTGCTTACTATGACGGCCTGATCAAAGTAGACCTTTCCAAGGTGCGTCCCATGATTGCGATGCCCTTCCACCCCAGCAACACATACACCATCGAGGAGCTGAACGCAAACCTCATGGACATTCTGGATGAGACGGAGAAGCGGGCCCAGGTAAGTCTGGACGGCGCTGTGGACTTTAATCTGAAGGACAAGGTCAGGAACGGAAAGTTCATGGTAGACCAGGGTATTATCGCGGGCTGTGCAGGCGGCGGATTTGAGAATATCTGTGCGGCAGCGGATATCTTAAAAGGAAGCAGTATCGGTTCAGACGGCTTTACCCTGAGTGTATATCCCGCATCCATGCCTGTGTATATGGAACTGATCCGAAACGGATGTGCTGCAACCATTCTGGAGACAGGTGCCGTGATGAAGACGGCCTTCTGCGGCCCCTGCTTTGGGGCAGGCGACACTCCTGCAAACAATGCATTCAGCATCCGTCATTCTACCAGAAACTTCCCCAACCGTGAGGGAAGCAAGCTGCAGAACGGGCAGATTTCCTCTGTGGCTCTGATGGATGCAAGGTCTATTGCAGCGACTGCGGCAAACAGGGGTGTGCTGACCCCCGCCACGGAGTTTGACGGTGAAATCGGCAAATATAAGTATCATTTTGACAGTAAGATTTATGAAAATCGCGTATTTGATTCCCATGGTGTGCCGGACCCTGACACGGAGATTCAGTTTGGGCCGAATATCAAGGACTGGCCTGCGATGGGGGCGCTTCCCGAGAATCTGGTACTGCGGGTGGTCAGTGAGATACATGACCCTGTGACCACTACGGATGAACTGATCCCCTCCGGCGAGACTTCTTCCTATCGCTCCAATCCGCTGGGACTTGCCGAGTTTACCTTAAGCCGCAAGGACCCGGAATATGTTGAAAGGGCAAAGGTGATGCGCGGACTGGAGGAAGAGCGCATGAAGGGAGGACATCCCTGCCATGTGATGCCGGAAATCAAGGAAATCATGGGAGCCATCAAGAGCAGATTTCCTGAGGTGAGCCATGTGAACACCGGTTTCGGCTCAACGATCTTTGCGGTGAAGCCGGGTGACGGCTCTGCCAGAGAGCAGGCGGCCTCCTGCCAGAAGGTGCTTGGGGGTTGGGCCAATATTGCAAACGAGTACGCCACAAAACGTTATCGTTCCAACCTGATCAACTGGGGTATGCTTCCGTTTGTCATAAAGGAGGGAGAACTGCCCTTTAAAAATCTGGATTATCTGTTTATTCCGGGCATTCAGAAGGCCGTGGAGGAAAAAGCTGATGCGATTGCCGCCTATGTAGTGAAGAATGGAGAATTGAAGGAATTTAAGCTGAGCCTGGGTGAGTTGACTGATGAGGAGAGGCAGATTATCTTAAAGGGCAGTCTGATCAATTACAACAGGGTGTGAAGTCCGGAGAAAGGAATATTGTATGGAATTTAATAAAACTGTATCCAATCCCATGCTTGTGGGATGTATTGAGTTGATGAAGGCGGAGGATACGCCGGATCACCGTAATATGTTTGTGACGGAACTGTCGAAGGCGTCATTCCAGGCTCCCGCCATCATTGACCCGGAGCCTGCGGAGGATGAAGAAGGAAATCTGACCGTGGCACCCGGAAGCAGGGTGCAGTTTCCCATGCTTGCAACGCCGGACGGCAAAAAGTTTTTTATGGGCTTTACCGACACTGTGGAGTACCGGAAGTGGGTGGAGAAAAATAAGGAAATGCCTATCTTTTCCCTGAAGTTTGACGATTATGCAAACATGCTTCTGCGGCGGGATGCTCAGGGAAATGAGAGTCCTGCACTGGGATTTGTCATTAATCCCATGGGGGCAAACGTGGTGGTACCGAAGGAGATGGTAGCCGGAATGATAGCGGCTCGGGTGGCACAGGCCCGGCAGATGGCGGCTAAGAGGACGGGAGTGCAGATGCCGGGCTCGGTTGTGCCGAAGCCGCAAAAACCTGAACAACCGGAATAGACAGCAGCTAAAGTTAATTGAAAAAGTGTCGATATACTATATGCAGGGAAACAGTTGGCCAACTGTCACCGAGTATAGGAAGACCACGGATGGTGTTTGAATGAGAAGCAGAATTCTCATCGGATGCCATCTTTTTTTGCCCCGGAAGCTGACGAGCGCAGGGGCAGTGGAAAACAAAAAGCATGAGGACAGGAGGAGTATAATACAAATTGAGAATTGATTCCAGTGCAGTAGGAATGGAATCCGCCAGAAGCTACAAAGCTTCTAACACAACAGTCAGGAGATTCACGATAATGGACTATCAGCAGGGCCTGACACAGGGCAATAATACCCTGAATGCCGCCGTGGGCGGCAATACGGGAAACACCGGAAATACGGAGGAAAATGCCGCTGAGGAGGGGAAGGAAGCGAATGTTACCACGCTTCAGGACTGGCAGGCCAGATTCCAGGCAACTACCTCCGGCGTATCCATACGCAGTTCGGTGAATCAGACTTATGCGGACATCAAGCAGCAGACTATACGCTACATATTTGATCTGTTGTTTGCCGCAAGGCGAAATCGTCGGAGCCAGTGGATGCAGGAAAACGGCATTGAATCCGGAACTTCCCAGAACGGAGGAGTAAACGGAGAGAACGTGAATGCCGTTTCGGGAAATGGCAATAATGGAAACGAAATGTATTATCAAAACGGTCTTTTGATGATGAAGCCCAGAACGCTGGTGACAAATATGAAGGTCTTAAGCCTGGGACAGGAGACCTATTTTGAGGAGTCGGAAAGTGCTTCCTTTTCTACCACGGGCACGGTGAAAACCGCAGACGGAAGAGAGATTAATTTCAATGTCAATGTGGGTATGAGCCGGGAATTTCAGGAGTATTACAGGGAAGACCTGGAGCTTGCGTCTTTCAGCTTCTGCGACCCGCTGGTCATCAACCTTGACACAGATGTGGCACAGCTGGAAGATCAGACCTTCTATTTTGACATTGACGGCGACGGAGAGAAGGATGAGGTATCACAGCTTGGAGCCGGAAGCGGGTATCTTGCCCTGGATAAGAACGGCGATGGTGTCATCAATGACGGTAAGGAACTGTTCGGCACAGCCAGCGGCAACGGCTTTGCGGATCTGGCAAAGTATGACGAGGACGGCAATGGCTGGATTGATGAGAATGACGCCGTGTGGGATAAGTTGAAGATTTGGACAAAGGACGAGAACGGGAAGGATGTGCTGTACACTCTTGCGGATAAAGGAGTAGGAGCCATCTGTCTGCAGAATGCGTCCACGGATTTCACCCAGAAGGGAACAAATGGACAGACGCTGGGTGCCATACGCAATACGGGAGTGTTCCTGTATGAGAACGGGAATGTAGGAACCGTGCAGCATGTGGATGTTGCAAAATATGAAAAGCAGGCCTGACATAGTGCCGCATAGAGGCACAGGGCATTGCTGAGTGGAATTAAAAACAGGGAGGAGCTGCCTCCCCTCCCTGTTTTTATTGTGTTTTTAATGCCATTCTGATAATATAAAGATTATATCTAAGAATTAAATCTATGGAGAGAATAAGTGAAACATAAAATTAAGATTGCAGCTAATTCCAGCGAAATACAATGCCTATACTCACAAAATTGGGAGTATTTTGATTATGGTAATTGTAAGAGACACTTGCAGATTCTTTTCCCATATAAGCCGGAAATGAGAGATAATGAAAAGTATCCGCTCATCTTATTTATTCCGGGTTCTGCCTGGCATAAACAGGAAATGTACAATGACATTCCGCAATATGCGCTTCTTGCCAGACGGGGGTTTGTGGTTGCCGCAATGGAGTATCGTGAGTCTGATATTGCAGTTTTTCCGGCTCAAATTGAAGATGTATATAACGCATTAAATTTCATTCCGGGTATTGCAGATAATTTTCATATTGATATAAGTAAGATTTTCCTTATGGGAAATTCCTCCGGCGGACATATTGCTATGATGTCGGTTCTTTTTAATGCACATGGATTATGCAATGCATTACCGAAAATTGCCGGTGTTATTTGTGAAAGCGGCTCAACTGATCTGCTGATCTGCGCAAAAGAAGAACTTCCGCCATGGATGAAAATTCGTCCATCTGCTGTACTCCTTGGTGTTGATAAAATTGAAGGTCATGAAGAACTTGCAGAAAAGGCTTCTTGTTCTATGTATATATCAGAGAATATCGAACTTCCACCGATATTGCTTATGCACAGTGAATTTGATCCGATTGTGTCCGTGGCAAACAGCAGAATACTATATGAAAAGCTTGTTGCTTCTCATCATAATGTTGTATACTACGAACTTACAGAAAATGATGCACATGGGGGCGCGACATATTATGATGATTCGATATTGGATATTGTTCAAGAATTTTGTAAAAAGTGTGTATCTCACTAACTTTCCGTTTGTCTGACAATATCACAACAGAATAGTTACACAGCACAGAACGCATAGAAAATAGTCAATGCGTTCTGTTTTTATATAAAGCTGTCTGCATATTTCCTTTTGATTCGGGAAAAATGATTGTGAAGAAGCAGTTCTTACAATGTATTTTCAGCGGAAAAGGAAGGAAAGCAGCCATGAAAAGAAATAGAAAAGACAATGCAAAAAAGGAAAGAATCATCATGATTGCCTCATCGGCCTTTGTGCTTACGGCACTGACAATGACGGGCATTTACATGCAGGCGGGAGATGAAAAGTCGCAGGATGACGGGTATACCCTGGACTTTACGGCAATTGAGGACAATGTAGAGGAGAAAAGTAAAGAGATAGCCAGGAATACGCCGGTTGTCGATGAAGAGGAGGATTTCTTTGACAGGATAATTGATGAGGGATTCTATACGGAGGATGACCTGGACTATATGCCACTGGAAGCAGGTTCAGGCAATATAGAAATTCCGGGAGTGACCACCGTGCTGGGGGAGGAACCCATAATTGAGGAAGAGACTCCGAATATAGAGGAAGCTCCGAAGACGGAAGAACCTTTAAATACAGAGGAGCCGGAGGCAAAGGAAATTCCTCAGGAGACAAGTGTTGAACAGACAAACACAGAGCCGATAATCCAGGAGCAGGCAGTTGTGGAACAGGCAATTGGGGAAATCAGCGGCCCGGAGCTGCATTTTGCAGAGAGTGACGGACTGCGCCGCCCGCTGGAGGGTGAAGTGCTGATCCCGTTCAATATGGGCGGCAGCGAATATTTTTCAACTCTGGAGGTGTATAAGTATAATCCGGCACTGATGCTGGCTGCACAGGAAGGGACTCCTGTGTTGGCATGCGCCACGGGCAAGGTCATTGATATTTTCCAGGATTCTGAGATTGGCCAGGCAGTCACTATGGATTTGGGAGACGGCTATCAGATAACCTATGGACAGCTCAAGGGTCTTAATGTTGCGCTGAACAGTTATGTTGACTCAGGAGACATGATAGCGTCGGTTGCAGCTCCTACCAAGTACTTTTGTGTTGAGGGAGCAAATCTTTATCTGAAGCTGACATTGAACGGAAAACCTGTGGACCCGGAAATCCTGTTCCGCTAAGGAGGATAAGGGAGCCTATGTATATAGTCGGTGGAACTATCAAGACCATGGCGGGAGAGGACATTCCCGAGGGATGTATTCATGTCGTGGACGGGAAAATTGCAGAAATTGGAAGGCGGGATGAAATAGTAGTTCATCCCGCTGCTTATGAGCGGGTATTGGAAATTGAAAACGGCTTGATCATGCCCGGTATCATAGAGGCTCATTGCCATATGGGTATTACGGAGGAAAAAAAGGGCATGGAGGGAGATGACTGTAATGAGACTGTCAACCCCATCACGCCCTGGCTCCGGGCGATTGACGCCATCAATACCATGGACGCAGCCTTTGATGATGCGGTGCGGGCCGGAATCACCTCGGCCATGATAGGTCCCGGCAGTGCAAATGTGGTTGGCGGGCAATTCGCCTTTCTGAAGACTAAAGGGCGCAGAATCGATGATTTGATCGTTAAAGCGCCGGCCGCAATGAAAGTGGCCTTCGGAGAAAATCCTAAGGTGAATTATTCCGGTCAGGGGAAAAGTCCGGCCACCAGAATGTCAATTGCAGGAATGCTGCGGGAGGAGCTGACCCGGGCAGCTGCATATGCCGGGAAGAAAAAAGAGGCCGGGCAAAAGGGCGAGTGTTTCGAGCAGGATTTTCAACTGGAGTGCTGGCTGCCAGTGCTAAACCGGGAAATTCCCATTAAGGCTCATGTGCACCGGGCGGATGATATTTTTACGGCAATCCGCATCGCAAAGGAATTCAACCTGCGCATGACTCTGGACCACTGCTCTGAAGGACATCTGATTGCGGAAGAGCTGGCGGCGGAAAAGTTCCCTGCCATTGTAGGGCCGGATTTGGCCAGCCGGAGTAAAATTGAAGTTCAGAATATGGCGTTTAAGACAGTGGGAATTTTAAACCGGGCGGGAGTCATGACGGCAGTGACTACGGATCATCCCGTGTCGCTGATAGCTTCGCTGCCGCTCTGCGCAGGGCTTGCGGTGAAGTCGGGACTGCCTTTGGAGGAGGGTTACCGATCCATTACGATTTATCCGGCTAAGATATGTGGCGTGGCAGACCGCGTGGGCAGTCTTGAGGTGGGAAAGGACGCGGACATTGCTGTCTTTACCGGCAATCCCATGGAGATTTTCACGGAGACGCTGTACACGATCATAGACGGGAAGATTGTGTATGAGGCAGGGGAATAAGATTGCGTTTCGGCTGTTTTACTGGTATAATGTCCACGAAAGCAATGCACACTGCTCAGTGAGGATTGCACACTGCGACATGGAGGCCGGCGTGAAAAATTACAGAAGTTTCAGTTTCTTTCTGCTTTTGCTTCTGACAGCGGGGGTATTGTCCAGCTGCGGGAAAGCGGAAGGGGAGAACCAAAATACAAATAATTTGAATGATACAAATAGTGTAATCAATCCATATGCGGGCGCAGTCAGTATGGAAGGCACTCCGGTGATAGATTATGCGGTTCCCCGGCTGTTGCCGAATATATTGGTGGACACAAGGGGATATGATGTCAGTGACGGGAAGGTGGCGGCAGTGAAAGGCCGGAATCTGCCGGAGGAGTTCGGATTGGTGGATGCACTGACCGGAGAAGAAGTTTACAGGGGAACGGTGGAGGATATTGTCTATCATGATGACCTGGGGATTTACTCCGGCTATTTGGATTTCGGCGAATTCCGGCAGACCGGAATCTATTATCTGGAATGTGATATTATCGGCTGTTCCACTCCTTTTGATATTCGTGAAAAGCGTTATATGGCTCTGTTTGCGGAAGTCTACAGGGAACTGGCGGACAGCATTCGGGAGCGGACCATTACTCTTCCGGAAACTGTTGATCTGTTGGAGGCATATGAATGGTATGCCGACATATTCCCTGATGAGGACGGAGATGAGATCCCGGATGTCCTGAAGGAATTACGGGGCTGGGTTTCTTACATGGAGGAGAACGGTGTGGACGAGGAGGAAGAGGCGCTGTATGCAGCATTCCTTGCAAAGTTCGGCTATCTTTACCAGAAGCTTGACCGAAAATATGCTACGGACTGCCTGAGGCGTGCCTCCACGGTATTCGGGCAGGCGAAGACTGTCATTGGCAGGGATGCCGATACTTTTTTGGCATTGACTGAGTTGTATCGTGCAACCGGACGTTATGCATACCGGCAGCAGATTATCGGCTATAAGGACTTTTTTGAGGACAACAGCAGCTATCTGGAGAAGCGGTCGTACCTGTATGCCGTCATGACTTACATTGCCACCAGACAGAAAGTGGATGTGGATCTGTGTTGGGATTTTACGAGAAATGTGAGGGACAGGGCGGAGGAAATCTCAAAGCATTATATCGATATGATTCATCCTGTCGCAGCGAAGAACAACGGGCCCGCAGATTTGCTGGAAGGTGCGGTGGGACTGTCATGTGATAACTATATTGTGAATAATTATCAATATACGGGAGTCCTGGAGGAGTTTTTACATTATCTCATGGGCCTGAATCTGGAATCAGTCTGCTTTTATGAAAACGGTGAGGATCGGAGCAGCTATCTGTTGCTTTTGGCCCAGCTGGCAGCGCTCCATGAAACAGGCGAACATGAAAAGGAAGGATTATAAAATTATGAAAGTTGTGGTCTTGGCAGGAGGAACCAGCACGGAGCGGGATGTGTCCTTAAGCTCCGGAAGTATGATCTACAAAGCAATGAAGGAAAACGGACATCAGGCGATTCTGTTGGATGTCTATCTGGGATACGAGGGAGAAACGGAGGACATCTTCCGGCGGGACGTGGATTGGGCGGCCGAGATAGGCGGCATCAGTGAGAAAAATCCTGATCTGGAAGAGATCCGAGCGCTGCGCAGGGACGGCGGGAAGAGCTTTTTCGGGCCGAATGTGCTGAAAATCTGCGGGGAAGCAGACTGCGTGTTTTTGGCGCTGCATGGGGCAAACGGTGAAGACGGAAAAATACAGGCCTGCTTTGAACTGCTGGGCATTCCCTATACGGGGACAGACTTTGTCAGTTCCGCCATGGCTATGGATAAGGGGATTACAA
>JAIDME010000230.1 GCA_029050705.1 Acetatifactor sp. | reverse complement strand
AAACCCTGTTCCATCAAATCCTCAAAAGAGGCATGTCCGCTTCTCTTTGCAAGCTTCTTGTGGTTTTCGTCGGTAATCAGGGGCAGATGCACATACACAGGACTCTGCCATCCAAAGGCATCATAAAGACGCTGGTACTTCGGCGAGGAAGAAAGATACTCGTTTCCCCTCACCACATGCGTAATATTCATGGTATGATCATCCACCACGTTTGCAAAGTTATAGGTAGGATATCCATCCGACTTGATCAGGATCATATCGTCCAGTTCGGCGTTTTCCACCGTAATGTCCCCATACAATTCATCGTGAAAGGTAGTGTTTCCCTCTGTTGGGTTATTCTGCCTGATGACAAATGGCTTCCCAGCCGCCAGATTTGCCTGAATCTCTTCCTCAGACAGATGAAGACAATGTTTGTCATAAATGGTAATCTCCTTACCTTCCACAACCTCTGTCTTTAAGGACGCAAGGCGCTCCCTGTCGCAAAAGCAGTAATAGGCTTCTCCCCTGTCAATCAGCTCTTTCGCATACTTCATGTAGATGCCGGTCTTCATCCTCTCGCTCTGAACATAAGGACCGTATCCCCCGTCCTTGTCCGGACCCTCATCATGTACCAGTCCTGTCTTTTCCAGGGTACGATATATAATCTCCGTAGCTCCCTCCACAAAGCGCTCCTGATCCGTATCCTCAATGCGGAGCATAAAATCTCCGCCTTCATGCTTTGCAATCAGAAATTCATATAAAGCAGACCTCAAATTTCCCACATGCATTTTTCCCGTGGGACTGGGCGCATATCTTGTTCTTATTTTCATAATTCCTCTCATTCCGCCGCGCAGACGGCACTAAATATTTTAATCGGAAACTGCAGGCCTGCAGCTTCGTAAGAAGAATCGCTGCGCGATTCTTCCCGGAGTAACTTAGATTTCCTTGGGCCGGGTATTATCCGGCCTTAGGAAATCTTTACTCCGTATTACCAGCTCTTGATAAACGTATTGATATAGTTATCCAGGCACTTCTTGATGACCTCAATGGCCTCCTCCCGGTTGCCCTGCTCGTTTACCGCAGTTGTCTTATTCTCCAGGCTCTTATATACCGTGAAGAAGTGCTCCATCTCCTGTACCACATGAATCGGCAGTTCGGAGATGTCCTTATAGCTGTTATAATAAGGATCATTGAATGGAACTGCTATAATCTTCTCGTCATTTTTGCCGCTGTCCAGCATGGAGATAACTCCTATGGGATATGCCCGGACAAGGGTCAGCGGCTGTACGGGCTCCGAACACAGGAGCAGCACATCCAGAGGGTCGCCGTCGTCTCCGTATGTACGCGGTATAAAACCGTAATTGGCGGGATAATGGGTGGATGTGTGCAGAATGCGGTCCAGTATCAGGAATCCCGTCTCCTTGTCAAGTTCATATTTGTTTTTACTTCCTTTTGCAATTTCAATCACACAGATAAAATCTGTCGGCGTCACTCTCTGGGTACTGATACTGTGCCAGATACTCCCGTTTATTTCTTTCATATTCTTATCCTCCCTGCCGGTACTTTTCTGTTTTTTTGCATCTGAACTGTTTACATGATGTAAGTGTAGTGCAAAAATATGGAATTTGTCAAGAAACAGTTATTTTAAAGCTCTGCTCCCAGACTTCCCCTGCCTCTGCGGAATTGGTATAAGGGCGCTCCTGCAGAGTCCCCCCATACCCCCTGCTGTCACAGATTCCCCACCAGGGCTCCAGACATATATAAGCCGCGTTGCTGTCCGGCACAGACCAGATGCCCCAGACAGGGCAGTCCGCCTCCAGACGCACGTATTCTCTCCCTGCTGCGTCACAGATTCCCAGAGCCTTTACTCCCTGCTTTTCCAGGCACAGGGCATCCTTGTCAAAGATATGCTCCTTCACCGGAATCAAGGATTCTTCCACCTCCACAGGAAATGACGCTCCTGTCAGAAGTCCTTCCGGCACCATGATTTCCGCAGACCGCACTTCGTTTCCGGTATAAGGCTGCAGATTTTCTTCATACAATTTCAGGAAACAGTCCGTCCGGCGCAGTCCCGCGTCTTTCTTTCCGTTTTTTGGCGGACAGGCAAAGGCGGGATGACCGCCCATGGAAAAATACATGGTTACGGATCCCTTGTTGATTACGCGCCACTTTTCCGTGATTCCACTGTCTTCCAGTTCATATAAAATTTCCAGTCGGAAGGAAAAGGGAAATTTTTTCAGAGTATTTTCATTACTCTCAATGAAAAAGGTTATTATGTCCTCTTCCCGCTCTGCCACATCAAACTCCATATCCCTGGCAAAACCATGTTTTTCAATTTCATACCGCTTATTTTCATACTCATATGATGCGTCCTCCAGCTTCCCGATAAAAGGGAACAGAACCGGGGATGTCTTGCCCCAGAAAGCAGGGTCAGCCTCCCACATGTATTCCTGTCCCGTGGCTTTACACACCAGAGATTTCAGTTCTCCGCCAAAACTCTCGATTTCAGCCTTTATCAGTTCATTCTCCAAAATATACCGCATAAATCTACCCCTTTCTTAAAACTGCTCAGTCCCTGACCTGCCCGTTACCGTAAATTGTATATTTATAGGAGGTCAGTTCCTTCAGCCCCATGGGACCTCTTGCGTGCAGTTTCTGAGTGCTGATACCGATTTCCGCGCCGAAACCAAACTCAAACCCGTCTGTAAACCGGGTAGATGCATTCCAATAGACACAGGCCGCATCAATCTCATTTAAAAACCGCTCCGCCGCCTCACTGTTTTCCGTGACAATACACTCGGAATGGCCGGTGCCGTACCGGTTGATGTGCTGAATGGCTTCCTCCAGAGAATCCACTGTCTTCAGGGACAATATATAATCGAGATATTCCTTTTCGTAGTCCTCCTCCGTGGCGGGACTGCAGTCAGCCAGCACCTGCTGCACCCGTTCGTCTCCCCGCAGTTCCACATTTTTCGGGGCAAGAACCTCCGCCAGCTTCGGAAGGAACGCCCGGCTGACCGCGCTGTGTACCACCAGGGATTCACAGGCGTTGCAGACGCCGATTCGCTGGGTCTTTGCGTTGTAAACAATTCTGGCGGCCTGCTCCAAATCCGCATCTTTGTCCACATACACATGGCAATTGCCCGTGCCTGTCTCGATAACGGGAATCGTGCTGTTTTCCACCACGCTCCTTATCAGTCCAGCGCTTCCTCTCGGAATCAGCAGATCGACATAGGTCTTAAGCTTCATAAACTCCACAGTCACTGCCCTGTCCGTATCCTCGATCAGCTGAATCACATCGCCGGACAGCCCGCAGGCCTCAAGGGCGCTCCGAAGCACCTTCACTATCTCTGCATTTGAATGCAGGGCATCGCTGCCACCCTTTAAAATAACGGCATTTCCTGTCTTAAAACAAAGTCCGAATGCATCCGCCGTCACATTGGGCCTGGCCTCGTATATAATTCCGATAACACCTATGGGTACACGAACCTTCTTAATCTTCAGCCCGTTGGGACGCTGAAATTCCTCCAGTACTTCGCCGATACAGTCCGGCAGGCCGGCAATCTGGCGCAGTCCCTCCGCCATGGCGCCAATCCGCTCCGGCGTCAGCCGCAGCCTGTCCTGCAGCCCGGAATTCATGCCGTTTTCCACGGCGCTTTCCATATCTCTTTCATTTGCCTTCAAAATGTCGGCTGTCCCGGCCTCCAATGCCTCTGCTGCGGCCAAAAGGCCCTTATTTCTCTCCTCGGCACTCAATTTCTGCAGAACAGGCTTTACTGCCGCCGCTCTGGTGCCCATTGCTGTCAAATCTGTCATTTTCTCCTCATTTCCGCGCACTTACGCATATCGTTCTCTGTTCTACTGTTCCAGACATACCATTGCAGTACATTATCGTCTCACAGAATCCGTCGCCATCTTCACATACATATCACCTGACAGGGTTTGACATCATACTCCCCACAGGGTATCTCCTCTTCAATCATCTGGCACCGGAACCCTACTGCAATGGTCCTGAGCTGCAAATCAGGCTTATCCGCCAGATACCTGTCATAAAAGCCTCTGCCATAGCCGATACGGTTTCTGCAGCCGTCGAATGCCACCCCCGGCATGAGCATCAGGACATGTTCTGTGTCTTCCGCATGGTATTCATAGATTTCGGCCTCCGCATCAGGCTCCGGAATGCCCCTGTATCCGGGCTTTATATTCTCCCAGGAGTCTATCCGCAGAAATGCCATCCTGCCCTCCGCCTCATCCGTAACTCTTGGCAGATATACTTTCTTCCCCATGCGAAGGGCCTCTCTCAGAATTTCTTCCGTATCAATTTCGCTTCCACAGCCTGCAAAACCCAGCAGAATATCCGACCGGTAAAACCACTGATGTCCCAGTCTGCGCTCTGTGAGC
>JAIDME010000023.1 GCA_029050705.1 Acetatifactor sp. | reverse complement strand
CCGCCTCAGCTTTTATGACATTCCTTTATGGAAAAGTTTTCTGCCTCTGGGTGCAGGCGGCGTGTGCATGGGGCTTGGGATTGCCTGTAAATGGACCGGCGTGTACGCAGGTGGTGGTCTTGCCCTCATCTTTTTCGGCGTAATGTGCCGCAGATACCGGGAGTACCTCTATGCCCGCAAAAACCCTGACGGTGCCACGGAAAGCATTTCCCACCGCGCAATTCTGGACAGTTTTGTGCCGAATACTCTGCGCACGTTCCTGTTCTGCCTTCTGTTTTTTGTGGCTTTCCCCGTGCTTATCTATCTGCTGTCCTATCTGCCTTTCTCGGACGGCACCACAGATGGGCTAATCCTCCGTCTGCTGCACAATCAGGAATATATGTTCCGTTACCACAGCACGCTGGACTCCCCCCACCCTTACTCCTCTTCCTGGTATCAGTGGCCTGTCATGCAGCGGCCTATCTGGTACTATTCCCGTATCGTCACGGGCTCCTCGGGAACAGGGGGCTTAAGAGAAGGTATCAGCGCCTTCGGAAACCCTCTTGTATGGTGGGCGGGGATTCCTGCCGCACTGTATATACTTTACATGGTCATCCGGAGCGGCCGCCCTTCCCGACAGGGCCTGTCATCCCCTGTTTCCGCCGCGCAAAGAAAATGTGCTTTATTCCTGCTCACAGGTTATCTGGCACAGTATCTGCCCTGGTCCCTTATAACGCGGGCCACCTTTATTTACCACTACTTCCCCAGTGTGGTATTCGTAGTATTGATGATTGTCTTCTGTCTTGCACAGCTGCAGAAGCATATAAGAAAAAAAGGCTTTACGGCACTGCTGTTCCTGTACGGAGCCGCCGCCTTCAGCCTGTTCCTGTTATTTTATCCCGTTCTCTCAGGACAGCCCGTGGAGGCTGACTTTGTGAACAGATTCCTGCGCTGGTTCAACAGCTGGGTTCTGGCTGCCAAGTAAGGGAACGCTGTCAGAAGTCCTCAAAACTCAAAAAAAGGGTCTCAGATTTCTCTGAGACCCTTTTAAACAATCATTATACCATATTCACATCAGACCGGGATTACTTTCCCATCTGTGCAGCAACCTCAGCCGCGAAGTCTTCCTGCTTCTTCTCCAGGCCCTCGCCGGTCTCAAAGCGCACAAATTTCTTAATGCTGATGTTTGCACTGTTCTCCTTTGCAACCTGTGCAAGGTACTGAGCAACAGTCTGCTTTCCATCCTCAGCCTTTACATATACCTGCTCAAGCAGACATACTTCCTTCAGTTCCTTGTTCAGGCGGCCCATGATAGCACCCTCAATTACTTTCTCGGGCTTGCCTGCCATCTTGGGATCCTGCTCAATCTGAGCGGCGATTATCTCCTTCTCATGCGCCTTGTACTCCTCGGACACATCGGAAGTTGCAACATACTTAGGATAAAGAGCTGCAACCTGCATTGCAATGTTTGTCAGCGCTTCCTTAACCGCATCGTTTACCGCATTGGTCTCAGCATCCACAATGACACCGATACGTCCGCCGCCGTGTACATAAGATACTACACAGCCCTGCTGCTCCTCTACCTTCTCAAATCTTCTGATGCTCAGCTTCTCACCGATAACAGCGATCTTATCAATCAGCGCTTCCTGAACCGTCTTTGAGTTGTCCTGTGCCCAGGTCTCGGCCAGAAAAGCATCAATATCTGCCGCAGAAGAATTAACTGCCTGCTCTGCAACAGCCTCCACAAACTGCTGGAAGGTCTCGTTCTTAGCAACGAAATCCGTCTCAGAGTTTACCTCTACTACTGCCGCTGCGGTATCACCCTTCATAGCGATGCGGCAGATACCCTCCGCTGCAATTCTGCCTTCCTTCTTAACTGCTTTGGCCTGTCCGTTCTTTCTCAGAACCTCAACAGCCTCCTCCATATTTCCATTGGTCTCATTCAGAGCCTTCTTACAGTCCATCATGCCTGCGCCGGTCATCTCACGCAGTTCTTTTACCATGGATGCGGTAATTTCTGCCATCTCTGTCTCCTCACTTTCTCTATAAAAACATTTTCGACTTATTCTTCGCTCTGAGCTATCTCTTCGATATCCTCTGCGGCAGCTTCTCCCTCTGCATCTGCGGCCTCAGCCTCAGTGTATAC
>JAIDME010000229.1 GCA_029050705.1 Acetatifactor sp. | reverse complement strand
GATTGACGGATTGGACAGTCAATGCGACATCTTCGGAAGAATCCATCCACGCCTGAAGATCTGTGTATATCCCCGAAGCTGTGCCGGAACTGTCGGGAAGTCCGGAATTGTCGGGAAGCCCGGTACTGTCGCCGTTTTCTGTAAAGTCTGCGGAATAGACCAGGGAGCCGTCTGCATCCAGGTAGTTCATCCGAACCACTTGCAGCGAGATTCCGCATGACTGAAATTCTTTAATAATATTTTCAGCCTGAACGTCATATCCTGCCTCCTGCAGATTTGACGCAATGGCGGTGGCGGCATCCTCATGGCTTAAACCGATGGAGGACAGGGGACTTGTATACTGATAATTGTAGATGAAGGTGCCCGGTTCTTCGATGGTGATAAAAATGTGCAGGCCTAACTCGTGAAATATTTCATTCAGAGTATCTTCCAGCAGAGGGCGGTACTGGCTGTTGTAAAAATCGGTCAGCGACGAAAAGGAGAGAGAACTGTCATCTATGCCGAAGATGCCGGACATATCCAGATCTGAACTGCCGGTGCCTGAGCTGTTTGGCACATTCATGCCGGAACTATCCGTTGCGGTGCCGGAGCTGTTTGGTGTATTTTGACCGGAGTTGTTCACAGTCGAACCGTCAGGTGCGTTCTGCCCGGTGCCGTTTCCGGAAGTAGATTGTGTGCCGCAGGCTGAAGCATTCAGCGCCAGCAACAGAGAAAGAGTAAGTACCAAAATTCTTTTTTTCATATTCAGCCCCCCATGTTGTGACTTGTTTTTTGTGTATTCCATGCAATGAAATTATAGTACGAATCAGTTGAAGCGTCAACTTGTCAAATTCGAAGGCAAATATTTCTATTGTAAACCGGGCAAAAATCAGCTATAATATGAGTAACCTGAGATGTTCGACAACTCTTGTTCATTTTTGAACCTACATTACTTTAAACGGGATTCCTATATTGCCGAGTGGCTGTCAGGCCCTCACTCTTAAAAGAGGATCGGAAGGGAAGGCAAAAGCGAGGTTGCGGTCACCCACCTAGCATTGCTAGGAGTCAAAAAACAAGAGGCGGCATTTTCGGGGAAATGCAAACAAATTTGCCATACGAAAGAAAAGAGCAGCCCTTCAAGGCTGCTCTTTTATGCACACGCCGACCAAATACTTCTGCCACGGAAGCTGTGCGGCGGCGCGCGAGCAGGGGAAGACATCCCTCTACTCGATTGTATATGGGCGCGAAAGACGTGGCATGGGGATAGGGAGGAAATAAAGCTTGAACAAAGATTGGTTTCATATGAATAAATCTCAGCGGATGCAGCTGAAGGCTTTCATCTGCCTGCTGGGATTTCTATTGATTGTGATTTTGCTGGCTGGGAAACTGACGGGGCTGCTTTTGCACAGAGAGAATCCGTCGGAGGATGAATCTCCGTCTGATGAGGTGCATATTCCGGTAGTAGAAACCATACATAATATATGGATCATGGAGGAGGATGAGGAAGGCATTCTTGTCTTTTATGATGGCGGGAAAGCACACTTTGGCTGGGGAAGTACCGGCGGGGGAGAGGCGGTGTATCAGCCTGATGAACCCGTGCGGGAGCAGGTGGCGGATGTGACGTTGACGGATGGGCTTGTCACGGAAATACTGCTAAAAAAGGATAAGATCAACGGCCGGATTCTCAGCGCGGATGCGGAGGGCGTTGAGGTGGAGGGATATGGGAAAATACCACTGACACCGGACTGCAGGGGCTATCGCCTCTATGACAGTCTGGAAATGTGTACGGTGAGAGACATCCGCATAGGGTATGACTTTACGGATCTCTGCCTGGAGAACGGAGAAATCTGCGGTATTCTCCTCGTCAGGGAGGAGGCAATGGAGTACATCCGTGTCCTGGTGAAGGCCACGGATTATACAGGGCTGCTTCACGCCGGACCGGTGATTACGGCAGACACAGATTTCACACTCATCTATGGCAGCTATGATGACAGAAAGACGGAAGCCCATCAGGCGGGGGAGGAGATTGAATTTTCTTACGACAGCCCCTATTTTGAGAGCGGCCGGATTCTGATCGTACCGGATGTGCTGACCGGAAAGGTGACGCTGAAAAATGTAAACCGCAGCCAGGGGACGCCATCCTACCGGGGAAAGATGGAACTGCTGCAGACGGAGGATGGCATAGCAGTCATCAATGAGGTGCTGCTGGAGGAATACCTGTACAGCGTGGTGCCCAGCGAGATGCCCGCCGGGTATCCGGCGGAAGCGCTCAAGGCCCAGGCAATCTGTGCCAGAACCTATGCTTACGGCCATATGGAGCATGCGGGCTATCCGCAGTACGGGGCGCATGTGGATGACAGTACTTCCTATCAGGTTTATAATAATATTCTGGAGCAGGAGACCACTACCACGGCGGTGAAGGAGACGTATGGTCAGCTGCTTTATACGGCGGAGGGAGAACTGGCGGGAACCTATTACTATTCCACATCCTGCGGCGTGGGCAGCGACGCAAATGTGTGGAAGACGGAGGCCGCCGCCCGGATCACTTACCTGCATGGCAGGTCTCTGAGCAAGACAGCCATGGCGGAAGCCCTGTCCCGGGAAACATCAGGTCAGGGGGAAGGAGATTCCCAGGGAGCAGGTAATCTGTCCGGAGAAATGACTTACCTGGGGGACGCGCTTCGAGAGGAGGCTGCCTTTGCAGAGTTTATCTCATCGAAGAATCAGGATGATTTTGAGGTGAATGAGAGCTGGTACAGATGGAGTTATACGGTGAAGAAACTGGATACCCAGCGCATGCTGGAGACGCTGCAAAAGCGTTACGCCGCAAACAGCGCCCTGGTGCTGACGCTTCAGGACGGTGAGTATGTGAGCCAGGAAATCCGCAGTCTTGGAGAGGTCCATGATATTTACATAGCGAAGAGAGGCGTGGGAGGCGTGGCGGATGAGCTTGTGATCGAGGCAGAGCAGGGCACCTATAAGGTGATTTCCGAACACAACATACGGTATGTATTAAATGATGGGAAATCACCGGTTCTGCGGCAGGATGGGAAAGAGGTTGTGAATACCAGCCTTTTGCCCAGCGGTTTTTTTATAATATCGGTTGGCAAAGAGGATGGAAATGTGGTAGGATATAGCTTGTCCGGCGGCGGGTTCGGTCATGGAGTGGGAATGAGCCAGAACGGAGCCAAGGAGATGGCAAAGCAGGGCTGGACTTCCCGGGATATTTTAATGTATTTTTACGAGGACTGTATGATGAAATGTATTTATGAGTAGGAGATGAAAAGTGTTTCACAAGTTGTACCTGATAGGGCAGGATTTTTCCGCCCAGATGAAAAAACAGAATATCAGCGCCCATGCGGCAAGCATTGCTTTCTTTTTTTTCCTGTCTATAGTACCCATGCTGATGGTTCTCTGCATGATTATTCCTTACACACCTCTCACGGAGGAAAATCTGACACAGACAGTGACGGATATTATCCCTGACAAGGTGGAACCTCTGGTGGAGGGGCTGATTGCCGAGGTGTATGACAAGTCGGCAGGCAGTCTGTCCATCGCGGTGATCGCCACGCTCTGGTCCGCAGCGAAAGGAGTTATGGCGCTGATGCATGGTCTGAATGCAATCAACGGAGTGGAGGAGAAGCGGAATTATTTCGTAGTGCGGGGAATTGCCTGTCTTTACACGGTGGTCATGCTGGTGGTTGTGATTTTATCTCTGTTTCTAAACGTATTTGGCAATCAGTTTGTCAATCTGACCCTGCACAGGATTCCGCAGCTGCAGAGACTGGTGGCTTTTGTAATGCATTTCCGTTTTCTGGTGGTCTGGGTAGTGCTGACGCTGCTCTTTGCGGCGATATATGCCTATGTGCCGGACGATAAACTGAAGATCAAGGAGCAGATTCCCGGGGCAACCTTTGCGGCTGTGGTATGGAGCATCTTTTCCTGGGGCTTTTCGATTTATGTAGATTACAGCAATTCCTACGGCATTTATGGCAGCCTTGCCATTATTATCATCATACTGCTGTGGATGTATTTCTGTATGTATATCATTATGGTGGGGGCTTACCTGAATCGGTATTTCAAGCCTGTAAATCAGGTGCTGGCCGGAAATCGCCGATAGGCTGTTCTTCGGATGGGTAACCGGTCAAAGGCGAGAAGAAACACTTGACATTTGCCGACAATGCCGCTAAACTGTAACTATTAAAACGGTAAAGGCGTTGATGGTGTACAGTAAGGATTCATTTTCTTCCAGAGAGAGGAGGCCACCGGCTGTAAGCTTCTTCAAGTTCAGATGAAATCCCGAATTTCCCACCGGAGCCGTCGAAAGGGAAAGCGCGGTTTTCTGCGCGCAGAGTAGCTTCGGCCGTGTAGCGCACGTTACGCGCAAAATGAGGAGCTCCGCAGAATGGGCGGAGAACTTGGGTGGTACCGCGGAAGAATTTTCGTCCCATGCACAGCAATGCGCATGGGACTTTTTGCGCGCATAAGCATGCGAAGCCTTTCGAGTCTGCTTATGCACAGCGACAAAGTCAAAGTTTCAGAATTAGAATCAGAAAAAGGAGGAGTGCTCAATGAGTGAGAGAAGTGACAGGTTTGCCGGTATCAGGCAGGAAATCCTGGAGGGGATGGAACAGCGTGCTGAATCCAGGGCAGCGGCGTTTGAACTGAGAAAGCAGTTTTTGGATTCCAAGACCGGAAAAATCGGGCAGATGATGAAAGAAATGAAAAACATAGCGCCTGAGGAACGTGCAAGCTTTGGCAAGAGCGTGAATGAACTGAAGGAGTGGGCACAGCAGAAGTTTGCGGAGCTGGATGAAAGGATGAAAGCCCGGGAACTGCGGCTGCGCTATGAACTGGAAAAAATTGATGTGACTATGCCTGCGGAGGAGAGGGAGGTGGGCAACCTTCATCCTATCACTCAAATGCGCAATCAGCTGATCGATGTGTTTGCGGGTATGGGCTTTGAGGTGGTGGAGACAAAGGAGATTGAGACGGACTACTATAATTTTACCGCGCTGAATACACCTCAGGATCATCCGGCCAGAGACATGCAGGATACATTTTATCTCTCTCCGGAGTTTCTTCTGGCGACGCAGACATCTGCGGCACAGATTCATACTATGGAGAAGAAAAAACCGCCCATCAAAATGGTGGCGGCACCCGGAAAGGTATTCCGCTCGGATGACGATGCCACACACTCCCCTATGTTTCATCAGCTGGAAGGGCTTGTGGTGGACAAGAAAATTACATTGTGCGATCTGAAGGGGATGCTGGATGTTTTTGTGCAGAAGATATACGGCGAGGGGGCTACAACACGGCTGCGTCCCTCATATTTCCCCTTTACGGAGCCTTCCGTGGAAGTGGATGTGAGCTGTTTTGAGTGCGGAGGAAGCGGATGTAAGCTATGCAAGGGAACCGGCTGGATTGAGATATTAGGTGCCGGCGTTGTCAACAGGAAGGTGCTGGAGAATTGCGGAATTGACGCAGACGAATACAGCGGGCTTGCCTTTGGCATCGGAATTGAGCGTGCGGCTATGCTGAAGTACGGCATTAATAATATCAAGCTTCTTTTTGAATCCGATCTGCGTGTGCTGAAGCAGATTAACGACAATTAATGAGGGAACGGAGGGAAGAAAATGTTAGTACCGCTGAGTTGGTTAAAGGAATATGTAGAGATCGATATCACGCCACAGGAACTGGAAAAGAAGCTGTTCTCCTGCGGCTTTGAGGTGGAAGAACTGACAGAAGTCGGCAGAGAGATCAGCAGGGTAG
>JAIDME010000228.1 GCA_029050705.1 Acetatifactor sp. | reverse complement strand
TCAGCCTTTTCGCATGATGAATCGCTGTTATGTCAGGCTGTGGAACGGATATGACGTTACCGCAGCGTCAGAGGTGACCACCTATGTCTATGTAGCGGAAAACGGGGTGGTCTTTCACAGAGACAGAAACTGCACTCATTTACAGCTCTCAGTGCACAGCATTGGCCGGGGGGAGCTGGAAGACCTGAGGAATCAGTGGGGGCAGAGTTACAGTGCCTGTGAAAAATGCGGAAAAGGAGAACTGCCTGACACGCTGTTCGTGACAGAGGAAGGACACTGCTATCATTATAGGGAGGATTGTTCCGGAATCAAGAGAACCGTGATATCTCTGACGCCGGAAGAGGCTGCGGATTATCCGCCCTGCAGCCGGTGTGGGGGGCAGTGAAAAATAATGGAGGCTGAATATGTGGAAGGAAGTGCTGACAGCCGTATGGCTGGTGCCTATGAGTATTATGGATACAAGGAGTAAAAGGGTGCCTGTGTGGATGCTGTGGATTGGAACTGTCGCTGCCATCGGCGTGCTGCTGTACGATGGGATAAACGGCGGGCTGAACGGATGGCAGGAATGCAGGGCGCTGCTGCCGGGCGTAATATTGCTGGCAGTTGCATATGCAACCGGAAAAGCAGGCACGGCTGACGGAGTTATCCTGATGCTGCTTGGCGTCTTTATGGGGTATGAAGACTGCGTGGCAGCATCTCTCGGAGGACTTTTTCTGATTGCCCTGTTTTCGGTAGTTTTATTGACGCTGCGCAGAGTAAAAAAGGATACCAGGATCCCCTTTGTTCCTTTTCTGGCGGTGGGCTGGTTGATTGTGGTCTGCGGAAGGTGGGGTACATAATGCAAAAAATCGCTTTGTTGAAGGAAAACATATCATTAAGGGAAAACGCTTACTTTACGGTGGAGGCGGCATTGGTTCTGCCTTTAGTCATAGGGGCGCTGATCTTCACTGTTTTTCTGTTTATCTTTCAGTATGACAGATGCCTGCTGGAACAGGATATAAATATGCTGGCAGTCTGTGCGGGAACAGCGACGGCAGAAAACAGTGAAGCGCTGGAGGAAATTATTCGGAAGAAGGCGTCGGAAGTATTTATGGACAAGTACGCTGCCTGGACAATGAACGATCTGCAGATAGCGGTTAAGGGCAGCAGGGTAAGCGTAAGAGGCGGGGGATATCTGACACTGCCGCTGCCGGAGTGGAACTTTTTTCGACAAGAAAATGAGTGGGAGGCGCGGACGCTCAGGGAGACACTGCGCATTTCTCCGGCAGATTATATCAGGTTATATCGAAAAATCAAAGACGAGTGAAGATGAGGAGGAAAATAAAGGTGCAGACAGAATTTGTGAGAAGTCTTAACTGCAACTATGAAAGAATTCTTTTGGAGGAAAAACCGGAGGAAAAGAGATACCAATATTGTATACTGAACAGAGGAGGCATCAAAGGACTGCTTCCCTGCAGTCTTCGTTATATTAACGGGTCGGCCTATCTGTACTATAATATATCTTCAAAGCAGAATATAAAACAACTGTACGGAGGACGCTGTATTACCAGAGCGTGGATAACGGATTTTATGTGGAGTTTCCGACAGATAGAACAGGAACTGGGAAGGTTTCTTCTGGACAGAAAAAATGTTCTTTTGTATCCGGAGCAGATTTATCAGGATTTGGAGAGCAATGTGTTTTCTTTCCTGTACGTTCCTTATCATACGGGCGAAAACGGGTTTAAGGAGCTGCTGGAGTTTTGGGTGGAACAGATTGATTATAATGACGAGGCGCTGACTGCCTGTGTTTATCAGATGTATGAGCAATATGAGAGAAACGGAGATGTCTATCTGCAGACTAAAATCTTTGAGGACGCGGAGAAGCTGGAGAATGCGGGCAGGCCGGAGCAATCTGAAAAAGCGGCGGAATCGGCATCTCACGCAGAGGCACCTGTCGCGAATACGGAAGGGGAAACAGAAGCAGAAAGAAAAAAACATTTCTTTGGAATTTTTATGTCAAGGAAAAAGGAGCGGGAAATTCGGGAAAACTATCGTCAGAACATGCAGGAGAGCATGCAGGGATATGCCGTGGCGGAGGAGACGGTATACGGGGAAGAATACGGAAAGACAATTTATATTGAAGGCTCAGGAGAACCGGTAAAGACGAAAAGAGAGGTCTGCACTCCGGAAGGCAGGGTCCTGGCGGTGATTGACAGACCGATCACCACTATCGGGAAAAGAAAGGAAGAGGCGGATATAGTATTGGATGACGTGTCGGTCAGCAGACTTCATGCCAGAATTGTAAAAGAGAAAGAAAAGTATTACATTGAGGATTTGAATTCCACCAACGGCACATTTAAGAACGGGCTTCGGCTTCAGCCATATGAGAGGCGCGAACTGGAGCAGGAGGATGAGATTAAGGCGGGAAGAGTCATTATGGTTTTCAGATAGAATGATTGAAAAAAGGGGTGAATTGTGTTAATCTGTAACTGTTCGGAGTCAGAGGGATTGTTTTGAGGTGACACAAGTTGAGCAGATGGAAGGAATTACCGATTGTCAGCGGAACCCTGGTTGTTGTCAATATTGTGGTATACATTCTGTGCGTATTTATCGGCAGCCGCCTGTACAGGCTGGGAAATCTGAATGCCGCCGATGTGCTGATAAACCGGGAGTATGGCCGTATTTTATGGGCGATGTTTCTGCACAGCGGGGTTTCTCATATTTTTAACAACATGTTGATACTTTTCTTCATGGGGGCTATGATAGAAAAAGAGATAGGACATATCTGTTACGCTCTGCTGTATTTTCTCTCGGGAATAGGTGGGAACCTGGTATCGCTTTATTTTAAGACGATAAATTATGATATGTCTGCGTCTATCGGAGCAAGCGGAGCGGTGTTTGGACTGGACGGTGTTCTGCTGGCTATGGTGCTGTTGTCCGGCAGAAAAATGGAAACTGTGACACCACCCCGGGTTATAGCAATGATTCTGCTTTCGTTATATAACGGTTTCAGTGTGGATAATATTGACAATGCGGCTCATGTGGGCGGTCTGGTGACCGGATTTCTGGGCGGGTGTGTTGTATGCGCTTTGCAGCGGGCAAGACACAGGAGGCAGCAGTAGGAGGTGTGGATTTGAATATTAATATTTATTACGGGGGAAGAGGTCTGATTGATGACCCTACATTATTTGTGATCAACAAGATGCAGGAGATTCTGGAGGAACTTCGTGTGAATGTGACCCGCTATAATCTGTATGAGTGCAAGAGCACGATTCCAACGCTTCCGCAGACGCTGAAGGATGCAGACGGGATTATTCTTGCATCCACGGTAGAGTGGTACGGCATCGGCGGATATATGCAGCTTTTTCTGGATTCATGCTGGCTGTTTGGGGATAAAGAGAAAATTGCAAAGATTTATATGTGTCCGGTGGTTATGTCGACTACTTACGGTGAGCGGCAGGGAAAGCTGAATCTTGAAGTTGCATGGGAGATTCTGGGCGGGCTGCCCTGCAGCGGACTGTGTGGCTATATCGAAAATACCGTTATGCTGGAGATGAACGAGCCGTATATCCGAATCATTGAGAAAAAGGCAGAGAACCTGTACAGGACGATCAATCAGAAGGTGGACTGCTTCCCGGCAAGCAGCCAGGCGGTGAAGCAGAAAATTGCGGTACCAAAGCCGAATGACCTGACGCCTCAGGAGACAGAGCAGTTGTCCCAGTATGTGTCAGACGACAGCTATGTACAGCGCCAGAAGCAGGATATACAGGAACTGACAAGCCTTTTCCGCGATATGCTGAGCGAAGAGGGTGCAGACAGCGAGGAGGAGTATCTGGGAATGTTCCGCCGGCATTTCAAACCGCAGGCGGGGTTCACAGCCACATATTCCGTTACCATAGAGGAGAAGAAGAAAAAACTGATCATAGATGTGGACGGTCCAAAACTGGAATGTTATTACGGAAGCGTGGAGCAGGCTGATGTGGAGATGCAGATGACACGTGCTGCCATGGAGGAGATTGTCACCGGAAGAATGACTTTCCAGAGGGCTTTTATGTCAGGGGCAATGAAGACGAAAGGGGATTTCAGAATACTGAGAACCCTGGATCAGCTGTTTTTGTTTGAAGAAAAGAATAAGACAACAGGTGAGGTATAATATGAAGAAAGAAGATTGTATTTTCTGTAAGATAGCTGCCGGAGAGGTACCGTCCGCAACGTTATATGAGGATGAACAGTTCAGAGTGATTCTTGATCTGGGGCCGGCGACAAAGGGGCATGCGTTGATTCTGCCGAGGGAGCATGCGGCGAATCTTTATGAGCTGCCGGACGAGACGGCGGCAGAGGCTATGAAACTGGCGAAAAAAATGGCGTTGCTGCTTAAAGGTAAGCTTCAATGTGATGGCCTGAATCTGGTGCAGAATAACGGGGAAGTCGCAGGGCAGACTGTTTCCCACTTTCATCTGCATCTGATACCCAGATATAAAGGAGATGGACAAAAGATTAACTGGGTTCCTTCCGAGCCCTCCCGGGAGGAGCTGGAGGCCGTAAGAAAGGAAATTACGGAATAGATGCGGACGCTGAATGTAAGTGAGATGATCAGAAACATCAAGGAGATGTGTATCGAAGCAAATCATTTTCTGTCGGAAGATATGAAATGTGCCATGAAATGTGCGGCGGAAGCAGAGAAATCTCCTCTGGGAAAGCAGATTCTGAATCAGCTTCAGGAGAATCTGGAGATTGCAGGGCAGGAGATGATTCCTATCTGTCAGGACACAGGCATGGCTGTTGTATTTGTGGAAATCGGACAGGAGGTACATTTTGAGGGGGGACTGCTGGAGGATGCCATTCATGAAGGAGTGCGGCAGGGTTATACAGAAGGATATCTGCGCAAATCTGTTGTGAAAGACCCGTTGATCCGGGAAAACACAAAGGATAATACTCCGGCGGTTATCCATTATGATATTGTGCCCGGCGACAAGGTAAAAATTACAGTAGCACCCAAGGGTTTTGGAAGCGAGAACATGAGCAGAGTATTTATGCTGAAACCGGCGGATGGCATCGAGGGCGTAAAGGAATCTGTGCTGACGGCAGTGAAAGACGCAGGGCCTAATGCCTGCCCGCCCATGGTGGTGGGAGTGGGAATCGGCGGTACCTTTGAAAAGTGTGCTCTGCTG
>JAIDME010000227.1 GCA_029050705.1 Acetatifactor sp. | reverse complement strand
TAATATTTCTTTACATTTGAAAAATATGTATAAAAAGGAAGAATTGGATGAAGGAGCAACTACCGAGTATTTCTCGGCAGTTCAAAATGAAGGAGGAAGGATTTTTAACCAAAAAATCAGATGAAATGATTAATCTGCTCGAAATGGACAAGGGGGATATCAGAGAATACAGATGTGCCTCCCGAAGAAGATCGGAAATGGGCTGATGATGTTGCCCAATAGTGTATTTTTGAAAGTTTACAATGGTGAGAACACTTAAAGAGATTTATCAAAGATAGATAAATTATTATGTTAGAAAGATAATCGCAGCTATCGAAAGGAGGAGAAGAGATGCCATATAAGCCTAAACCTAAGCCTTGTTATATAGATCAATTTCAATTTTATAAGGTTATAGATGGAAGGAAGGTATATAGAAGTAAAGACAGGTATTATTCGTGGGATGAACTTCATGGAGAAATAGAAGTTTTTGATAAAAGGGGCTATCATCTAGGTGCTTTGGATGCGGTAACAGGAGCCAAAATCAAAGAGGCTAAAAGAGGAAGGAGGCTATCAAATGTATAAAAATTTTATTATAGATTTTTTGGAAGAAGGTTTGATGCTTGAGGATATTGACAATTATGTGGAGTATTGGCATAACAATGAGGTAGAACAGTCTTTAAAAGATTTTTTGGGATTAAATGACTATGAGTATGAAGTGTGGTTGCAGGCAGGAAATGATGTGATACGAGATATTTTATATTGCAAAAGGCATAATTTGAATCTTAGAGATTATTACAGTATGACAACAGGAGATAAAATTGCAGCACGTTCTTATAATCTGGAGGAAGTAAAGGAATATAAAAATGATGGAGAACAAGGAGATAATAGTTAGAAAAATTGCAAATAGGGTTTCGAAAAAATATAACCTTCGTCCTCCTGTTGATTTTACAAACATATTTGAACAAAAGCGAATAAAATTTAGAGAGGAAAAATTTGGAACCAATGGTGATGGATATTCTGAATTGAAAGATACAAATCTAGTAATTGTAGTTAATTCTGAAATTAATTATATACGTAGAAAAAGATTTACGATAGCTCATGAATTAGGGCATATATTTATTGGGTGGCATGATGATGTTACATTATGTAAAATGGATAATGAATATGCAGCCCATAATATGTTGGATATTCAAGAAAAAGAGGCTAATGTTTTTGCTTCTGAATTACTTCTGCCTACAGAATGGGTAAAAGAACAATTAGTAAAATATGGAGAGCTTGGTCTGGACAATATAATTAAAAAGATGTGTAATGACGCAAAAACTTCTTTTATGGCATGTTTTTATGCATTAGAGAACGCTATGCCATCGGGAAATGTTTTACTTGTTTTTTGCCCATCAATTGATTTTAGGAAAAAGTTTATATCTAATAATACTGAGATTTGTTATTTAAAAAATATGGATTTTCAAGAAATCTGTGAAACATTGTGCATAGAAAAGTTTCAATATAATATGGCAAGCTATGATATTTTGCATTATAGACTTTTGCCTTGCCCTACAAAGAATATTGTTGAGGAAACATATAAAAACAGTGGTAGTATAATTGATACAATTAAAGCTTTGTCTAAAAATCGTGTTTTAAAATGGCTGCACAATTTTACATTTGCTATAAATTGTATTGAAGATAAGTACGTTGTTTGGGTTTTTCAAGATGGAGAAGAACTTCTATTTTGCAAGAATCGTTTAATAGAGATGGAAATAGATAGACAAGACATGTTGAAAGAAATAATTCAACGATGTGATCACTATGGATATTTTTATGAATATGAAGAAATAGAGGACAGCATGTCAGTTATAGCACTTAAAGAGCCGGTATATGAGGATGTTCAGGCTTGGAAAAAAGGGGGAAAAGATAGCAAATGTTTATGTAATCAAATTTTAAATGATATATACATAGGGAAAGAGTTGGATGATAAAAGGAGAGTTATAAGTGGTATTATAGGCAGTGCGAACAGTATGCATAAAGACTTTTCGGTAGAAGAATTATACAATTTGATACAAAAAAGAATGAGGCGATTGGAACTGGATGATTTTGTTAATCATCCTGAATTCAATAGGTTTGTTTCGATTAAGTCATATGAATTGGTGAACAAGAGAAGTGGATCTTCATAATGGAGGAGACTTTTATGGATCATTTTAAATTAGTATCGGAATACGCCCCCACGGGCGACCAGCCCCAGGCCATAGCAGAGCTGGTGAAGGGCTTTCAGGAAGGCAACCAATTCCAGACTTTATTAGGCGTAACAGGCTCAGGCAAGACCTTCACCATGGCTAACGTCATACAGGCGCTGAATAAGCCTACTTTGGTAATAGCGCACAACAAGACTTTGGCGGGACAGCTGTATGGCGAGTTCAAGGAATTTTTCCCTGAAAATGCTGTAGAATACTTTGTTTCCTACTATGATTATTATCAGCCGGAGGCATATGTGCCTTCCTCTGATACCTATATTGCAAAGGATTCAGCCATCAATGACGAGATAGACAAGCTGCGTCTTTCTGCCACTGCCTCCCTGACAGAGCGGCGGGATGTGGTGGTTGTGGCAAGCGTGTCCTGCATTTACGGACTGGGCAGCCCGGAGGAATTTCAGGGGATGTCCGTGTCCTTAAGACCCGGCATGACCAAGGACAGAGACCAGGTGCTGCGGGAACTGGTGGATATTCAATACACCCGAAATGAGATGGATATGCAGCGCGGCTGCTTTCGGGTACATGGGGATGTGGTAGAGGTGTATCCCGCTCAGGGTGGAGATTATTTTATCCGTATTGAGTTTTTTGGGGATGAGATAGACAGAATATGCCAGGTGGAACCCCTTTCCGGCAAGGTGTATGCAGCCCTGAATCATATTATCATATATCCTGCCTCACACTATGTGGTTCCCATAGAGAAAATACGGCTGGCATGTGACAATATTGAAAAAGAGATGGAAGAGAGGGTTCGCTTTTTCAAAGGGGAGGACAAGCTGATAGAGGCACAGCGAATTGCGGAACGCACTAACTTTGACGTAGAGATGATGCGCGAGACGGGATTTTGTTCCGGCATAGAGAACTATTCCAGGCATTTGAATTTTGCGCCTCCCGGAGCGCCCCCCATGACGCTGATGGACTTTTTTCCTGATGATTTTCTGATCATTATAGATGAGTCTCATATGACGATTCCTCAGATTCGGGGCATGTTTGCCGGAGACCGCTCCAGGAAGCAGACTCTGGTGGATTACGGGTTCCGCCTGCCGTCTGCCCTGGACAACAGGCCGCTGAATTTTCAGGAGTTTGAAACTCACATAGACCAGATGCTGTTTGTGTCTGCAACACCGTCGGACTATGAGGAGGCGCATGAACTGCTCCGCACGGAACAGATCATTCGTCCCACAGGGCTATTGGACCCGGAAGTGGATGTGAGGCCGGTGGAAGGCCAGATCGACGACCTGATAGGAGAGGTCAACCGGGAGGTGGAGAAGCATAACAAGGTGCTGATCACCACCCTGACAAAGCGGATGGCGGAGGATCTGACGGATTACATGAAGGAAGTGGGAGTCCGGGTAAAGTATCTGCATTCCGACATTGACACTCTGGAGCGGGCGGAGATCATCCGGGACATGCGTCTGGACGTGTTCGATGTGCTGGTGGGCATCAATCTGCTGAGAGAAGGGCTGGATATTCCGGAGATTTCTCTGGTTGCGATCCTGGACGCGGACAAAGAAGGCTTCCTGCGGAGCAGCACGTCCCTGATACAGACCATCGGGCGTGCGGCGCGGAATGCGGAGGGACATGTCATTATGTACGCGGACACGATCACGGATTCCATGCGGATTGCCATAGATGAGACCAACCGCCGCCGTGAGATTCAGATGAAGTATAACGAGGAGCATGGCATCACGCCGCAGACCATCAAGAAGGCGGTCCGGGAGCTGATCAGCATTTCCAAAGTGATCGCTAAGGAAGAGATGCAGTTTGAGAAGGATCCGGAGTCCATGAACCGCAAGGAACTGGAGAAGGTCATTGCAGATGTGCAGAAGAAGATGCAGCGTGCGGCCGCAGACCTGAACTTCGAAGCGGCGGCGGAACTGCGTGACAAGATGATAGAACTGAAGCAAAAGCTGCAGGAGCTGGATGAAGAGTAGGAGAGATTAAAATGAGCAAGACGGAAGAGACGGCAGCAAAGATGCTGTCGAAGAGCAAAGCCCGGGAATATATTAAGATCCGCGGGGCCAGCGAGCATAACCTGAAAAATATAGACGTGGACATTCCCAGAAATGAACTGGTGGTCCTGACAGGAATGTCGGGCTCGGGAAAATCCTCCCTGGCCTTTGACACCATATATGCGGAGGGCCAGCGGCGCTATATGGAATCCCTGTCCTCCTACGCAAGGCAGTTTCTGGGACAGATGGAAAAGCCGAATGTGGAGAAGATCGAGGGCTTATCTCCCGCAATTTCCATCGACCAGAAATCAACCAACCGGAACCCCCGTTCCACGGTGGGAACCGTCACGGAAATATATGACTACTTCCGTCTGCTTTACGCGAGAGTGGGTATTCCCCACTGCCCTCAGTGCGGCAGGGTGATTGCGAAGCAGACAGTGGACCAGATGGTGGACCAGATCATGGAGATGCCGGAGGGGACGAGGATTCAGCTGCTGGCTCCTGTGGTCCGCGGGCGAAAGGGCCGTCATGAGAAGGTGCTGGAGCGCGCGAAGCGGAGCGGCTATGTCAGGGTGCGCATTGACGGCAGCCTTTATGAACTGACGGAAGAGATTACTCTGGACAAGAATATCAAACACAACATTGACATTATCGTGGACCGGCTGGTGGTGAAGGCGGGAATAGAGCGCCGCCTTGCGGATTCCATAGAAAACGTTCTGGATCTGGCCGATGGTCAGCTGGTGGTGGATGTTATCGGCGGTGAGCCCGTGGTCTTCAGCCAGAGTTTTTCCTGCCCTGACTGCGGAATCGGCATCAGCGAGATTGAACCCAGGAGTTTCTCTTTCAACAATCCCTTCGGAGCCTGTCCTGAGTGCTTCGGTCTGGGCTATAAGATGGAGTTCGACATTGAATTGATGATACCGGACCCCTCTTTAAGCATCAACCAGGGAGCCATCGCGGTCACGGGCTGGCAGTCCTGCATGGACCAGAAGAGCTTTACCAACGCCATTTTGCAGGCGCTGTGCAGGGAATACAAATTTGATCTGGACACTCCCTTTGAGAAGTATTCTGAAAAGGTTAAGAATATCCTGGTGCACGGTACCGGTGAAAAAACGGTGGATGTGTATTATGAAGGTCAGAGGGGCAAAGGAGTTTATCCTGTAGCCTTTGAGGGTCTGATCAGAAACGTGGAGCGCAAGTATAAGGAAACCTTTTCCGACACCATGAAGCAGGAGTATGAGACCTTTATGCGCATCACCCCCTGCAAGGAATGTAAAGGAATGCGTCTGAAAAAGGAAGCTCTGGCTGTGACGGTGTGCGACAGGAATATCCATGAGGTGACATCTATGTCTATCCTGGATATGCATGAGTTCCTGGCAAATATGACGCTGACAAAACAGCAGCAGCTCATCGGAAAACAGATTTTGAAGGAAATCAGGGCGAGAGTCGGATTTCTGGTGGATGTGGGGCTGGAGTATCTGGCTCTGTCAAGAGGAACGGCAACTTTGTCCGGCGGTGAAGCACAGCGCATCAGGCTTGCCACCCAGATTGGCTCCGGGCTGGTGGGGGTTTGTTATATTCTGGATGAGCCCAGCATCGGACTGCACCAGAGAGACAATGATAAGCTTCTGAATACTCTGAAAAGCCTCCGGGATTTGGGCAATACCCTTGTTGTGGTGGACATTGAGGAGGTTAGAATCCATGGGGGTTTACCAAATAA
>JAIDME010000226.1 GCA_029050705.1 Acetatifactor sp. | reverse complement strand
CCCATGGTCTCCCTCTTTAAGGCGGAATGCGAAAAGCGGGGGGTTGAGCCGGATTATAGGGATGTCCCCTACATAAGTGAACAGTCAGCCCTTAAAGAATTTTCCAGACAGGCAGAATTTTTTGCCGGCGATTATAAGGGGAAGCCGAGAGCATATCAGGAAATTCTCAAACAGGCAAAGGCAGAACAGCCAACCCCAGAGATTTATCAGCAGCCCTCCGGGATTTATCACCAGGTCCGAAGTCTTTTAGAAGGCGATGTCCAAAGGATATTGGACTGCAACGTGGAGGAACTGAGCGCACTGAGTGATAAAGACCTCCGAAAGAGGAGAGAAGAACTGAATAAACTGTATGCTGCCAGCCTGAATGTGGAAAAGTGCCTGCCGATCAAGCATCCTTACCAAAATAAACTGACCCTGAAAGAAGACCTGATAGGGCAGCAGAGGCTTAAATACGAATATAAGTCGGCGCTCCTGCGGGGGCTGTTCGAGAGAGTAAACGGTTTTACGAAACAGGGAAAAAAGAGGATAGAGGCTGCTTCCATGCGCTACCGGAATCAGATGACGCCGGGAACCCCGGAGTTTCAGGAATTTTTTTATAGTTTTTCAGGGAGTCTCCTCGATTACTACGCCGTTCCTCCGAAATTTGATGAAGTCAGAACGGAGTTTAACGAGCTGAGAAATCTCCCAAAGAAATCCCGCAAAGGGGAGCTGGCTGAAGCCGTGGAGAGGCTGGGTGACAAACAATACTTCTCTTTGGCCTACAGCGAGGAGCAGCTTAGGGATATGGGGATGCCTCCGACCATAAAAGGCCCTCTGTTCCGTAATCTCAATAATTTTCCGTTATATGAAGCGGCCCAAACCCTCCTTACTCCGGAACAGTTGCGCCGGATGCTGATCAATCTGGGAGCCGGAGCGGGCCTGACCCACGACTCAGAAAAAGAGACACGGGATAAAGCGATAGAAAAGAACAATGCCGGTCTGGACACCTATAGGAAGGTTCTGACTGCCCAATATGATATGCTGGAGAGAAAATACGGGAACAGTCTTGAGAAGCTGACCCTTCGGGAGCTTCAGGAGCACTATCTGGACATTGCGAAAGACTTTGCCGATATCCAGGAGGATGGCATGATGGCTGAACGTTTCCCGGGTTTTATACGTAAGGACAATCCGGACGACGAACGCCTCTTAAACAGGATCAACTACTATGGTATGTGCGGCAGTGCGGCCATGGGGATCATAAATTATATAGCCAACATAGCGCCGAAGGACTGGGCATCTGATGAGAACATCCAAAAAAGGATCAGTGAGGTTGTCGATATGATTGATGATAGCAAGAAAGCAAGGGCATATCTGATGGAGAAGGGCGAAAGTTTCCAACATCCACTGGACTGGTCCCAGAAGGTCAAAAATCCGGCGGATGGTAGTTAATGTGAAGAGGAGTTGAAATACCGCTATTCTGCACTTGAGCAGGAAAAAGGAGGAAGCATCAATGGATTTTATGCAGAATCAACAACAGCAGGCATATCAGCAAATGCAGGAGGCTCAGCAGCAGCTTAAGCAGGAGGCTCGGCAGCAGCTTAAGCAGGGGACCCCGCAGCAGCTTAAGCAGGAGACCCCGCAGCAGCTTAAGCAGGAGGCTCAGCTGCAGCTCAATCAGCAGGTCCAGATGAACTTCCCCCCTGCCCACGCTGACGCCGCAGCCGCCGGTGAGGCGGTCCAGCAGATGGCTCCTGCCAGGAAGACCTATAAAGCGCGAAGGGCAGAAAAACGCCACGCAGAGGAGGCAAGAAAATATTGTCCCGTGGGGGATAGCGTTACTTATGATATAAAGCATCAGCTGGAGGATTACCATACACAGAAGATAAACAGCATGCGCAGCTATTTTCCTGTAATAAAGACCGAAAACAACGAAGAGGTAGACATATCAAAAAACTTGTCAGGGGTGGACATGCGGGTACTGCAATACTATTGCCACGGTTATAAAACCAACCGGGCGGGCAAGCCGGCCTCAGCTGATGACAGGAGATATCAGAGGGAGGATCAGGAATTTTTTGATGCTTTCTGCTCTACGGACTATGTGCGCCGAGCCCCCTATCTGCAGCGGATGGTGGAAGAATTTTTAAGTTATGATCTGAAGGAGAATATGTTCTCCGATCAAAGCCTGCAAAACAATGCGGCCAGATATAAGTCCATGGGGAACCGCATAGTGTACTTTGAGAATATCATGAAGGACAAAAACAATGCGTTTTTTTTCGACTCTCCGTTGTGCCCCGTGAAGAAGGAAGTCTTGGATAAGGCTCTTAAGATTGCCATTTGCGTTACCCCTGCCTTTGCGACGGCGTGTCAAAAGCGGGGAGTAGAGCCGGATAAAATGAATGCTCCCTACATAGCTGAGGATTTTCGCATTGATGCATATTCCTTGCTTGCAGAAGATGCTGCTGTCAAGTTTAAGGGGATACCGGAACAATTCAAAAGTTTGAAAGAATCTATCAGACAGGAAGAGGAAGAACAGACAACCCCCGAGATGTACCAGCAGATGTACAGCCTAATAAAAGGTGATGTCCAAAAGCTGTTGGACTGCGACGTGAAGAAACTGGAAGCCCTGAGCGAGGAAGAACTACGTAAACTCTATTCTGTCAGCCTGGGTGTGGACAAGTGTCTGGCCCTCAAGCACCCTTTGTATGATGGCCGGACCATGAGGGATGAGCTGATAGGGCAGCGGGAGCTTGAATACGAATATAAGTCAGCTGTCCTGAGAGGGCTGGTCGAGAAGGCAGACGGTTTTAGGAAACAGGGAAAAAAGACGATAGAGGCTGCCGCCGCGCGCTATCAGAAGCAGATGATGCCGGGAACCGATGAGTTTCTGCAGTTTTTTGATTCTTTGCGTTGTATGGACCTTAATCATCGCGTCAGTTTCATTCCTCCGAAATTTGCCGCTGTCACAAGGAAATTTAACGCCGTCCCAGAAGAAGAGCACCAAAGAAAAATCGCTGAAGCCAGGAGAATTGATGTAGCCGCTAAGCGGATGCAGCGCACGGGGAAGAGCGATAAAGCCAGGAAGATTACTGAAACCATGGAGCCGCTGCTGCGCGAAGGGAAGATTGCGGAAGCCATGGAACGGCTGCAGAGTGACTGGTACCACTCTCTGGCCTACAGCCAGGAGCAGCTTAAGGATATGAATATGCCTTCGAACATTGGAGAGCCGCTGTTCCGTAGCTTTGATGGTTTTCTGACTTATGAAGCCGCCCAGACCCTCCTGACTCCGGAACAGTTCGAACAGATGCTGTTCAATCTGGGAGCCGGAGCGGGTCTGGACTTAGATATATCTGAATATGAAGAGCAGCTCAAGCAGGCGATAGAAGAAGAGAATGATAAGAAAAAGCAGGAACTGGAGAAGAAAAAGAATGATGCCGAAGAGCAGCGGGATGAGGCGATAAAAATGAACAATGCCGGCCTGGACACCTTAAGGGAGGTTCTGACTGCCCAATATGACATGCTGGAGAGAAAATATGGGAGCAGCCTTGAGCAGCTGACGATCAAGGAGCTTATGGAGCACTATGTGGATATTGGGAGAGATTTTACCAACGGACAGCAGGATTTAAATATGGCCGATAAATATCCGGGCTTTATTCGCGAGGGCAACCTGGAAGATAAACGCCTCTACAACCAGATCCAATACTATCGCAGATGCAGCTATGCAATTGACGGGCTTTTGAACATGATGCCCGAACGCTATATACCGGAAAGCTCAATCAGCGCTAACATGCTGGAAATATCCGACGAGAATATCCAAAAGTATATGTATAACATGGTGACCCTGCATGAGGAGACCACAGCAGCCAGGGAATACCTGATGCAGAATAAGGACAGCTTTCATCATCCTTTGGACTGGTCCCAGAAGGTCAAAAATCCGGCGGATGGGAATTAGTGTGGAGAGAAGCTGAATTACCGCTGTTTGGCACCGGAACAGGAAAAGGGAGGAGACATTAATGGGTGATTGGACACAGAAACAAAAACAATTAAATCAGCAGCAGCTCCGACAATTGCCGAAAGAGCAGGCTGAGGCCGACACTATTGATGACTTGGCCCTGCTGTTGGATCCGCAGATGCTGGAACTGCAATCCGAGGATCCGCAGTCCCTGATGCTGATACAGCAAATCATGGCCGGGACGTCCCTCCAGCCTATCACTTCCGATACCGTTGCCGGCGGCACGCCGCAGCAGCAGGTGGCTCCTGCCAGGAAGACCTATAAAAAGCGAAGAGCAGATAAACGCCACGCAAGGGAGGCCAGAAACAATAGTCCTGTGGGGACTATTGTTTCCTATGATATAAAGCATCAATTGAAGGATTATTATACACTGCATGCAAACAGCAATAAGAGCTATTTTGCTTCTCATAAAAACCTGTCAGGGGTGGATGAACGGATGCTGCAGGATTATGCCCATGGTTTTCGAACCAATTGGATGGGCAGGCCGGCCACCGCTGAAGACAAGAAGTATAAGCTGGAGGACGAAGCGTTTTATGACGCTTTCTGCTCCACGGACTACGAAAGGCGGGTCCCCTATCTGGAGAAGATAGTGGACGAAGTGTTAAGTTATAATATGACGAAGGATATGTTCTCTGATGAGAGCCTGCAAAACAATGCAGCCGGCATCAAAAACATGGCGCAGCGTCTGGTATTGCTGGATAATCTCATAGAAGACAAAAATAATAAGTTCTTTTTTGACAAGCTGTCTTCTGTACAGTGGAACGCTCTGGGCCAGGTTCGGGCGATAGGCTTTCTTGTTGGCACTTTATTTGGAGCGGAGTGCGTCAAGCGGGGGGTAGACTCGGAAAGAGTCAAATACGAAAAAAGTAAGGAGACCATTGATATGTTTGCCGCTCAGGCAAAAGAGATTGCTTCCGATCCTAAACATCAGTATAAGGAGATGCTGGAAGCATACCGGTCAATGAAAGATATTTTCAAAGAGGCAGAGGTCATCGAGCAGCGGGCTGCCTTACGCCGTAACAGACAGATACACGGAAAACACGAGAAATTGCCGGAGCCCGGGTTTTATCAGGAAATTCGCAGTCTTTTAGAACCCGAGGTTCAGGAACTACTGGACTGCGATGTGTGGAACCTGAGCGATAAAGAACTCCTGCGAAGGAGCGCGGAACTCAAAGAGCTGTGTACCGTCAGCCTGAAGGTGGACAAGTGCCTGGCGCACAAGCAGCCCGGCCAACGTAAACTGACCCTGAAGGATGACTTGTTAGGACAGCGGAAGCCGGAATACGACTATAAGTTAAAAGTCCTGCAAGGGCTGGTCGAGAAGGCAGGAAAGTTAGAGGAACTCCGCGCAAGGGAGGCAAGTAAACTGTGGCCTGAGGGGAATATCGTCACCTATGATATAAAGCATCAATTGGAGGATTACGAAACACAGGTGAAAAACAGCTTTGACAGTTATTTCCCTGCCCAAAAATCCAATCAGCCGGAATCCGGTCAGCCGGAGGAAAGGGACATGTCGAAGAACCGGTCAGGGGTGGACACAGGGGTACTGCGGTTCTTTTCCCATGGTTTCCGAACCGACGAGGCGGGCAGACCTGCCACAGAGGATGACGAGAAGTATAAGTTGGCAGACGAAGCATTTTATGACGCTTTCTGCTCCGAGAACTACGAAAAGCGAGTTCCCTATCTGCAGCGGATGGTGGAAGAGGTGATAAGCCTTGATCTGAATGAGATGTTTTCCGATAACAGCCTGCGAAGCAATGCGGCCGTCATGAAGTCCATAGCGGGACGTATGGTATCTATGCAGAATGTTGTGAATGACGAACACAATAATTTCTTTTTTCACAATCTGTCTTCTGTTAAGAAGGAAGCCTTGAAGCGGGCTATGGACATTGGCTCTTCCTATAGCGCTGCCTTTACGGCGGAGTGCCACCAGCGGGGGGTAGAGGTGAAGAAAGGCACCTACATAAGCAAGGAACTTATAGAAGCTTATTCTAACGAGGAAAAAGATTATGTTGCCCGGTATCAGGAGAAAATGGAACATCAGCCGGTTGGAGCCATCATGCGGGCCGCCCTACGCCGTAAAAGACAGATAGATATGGAGAATGTCTGGGGGGCACTCCGTGCAGAAGGGCCAGCCCCCGAGGTTTATCAGCAAATCCGCAGTTTTTTGGAACCTGATGTCCAAAAGCTATTGGACTGCGATGTGGAGAAACTGAGCAAGCTGAGCGATGAAGATCTCGTGCTGATGAGCAAGGACCTGGGTGAACTGTACGATGCTGTTCTGGATGTGGACAAGTGTCTGACACTCAAGTATCCCGGCCAATCTAATTCCCAGGGCAAGCTGACCCTGCGCGAGGACCTGATAGGGCAGCGGAAGCTCGAATACGAATATAAAGCAGCAGTCCTGCGGGGGCTGGTGGAGAGGGCAGCGGGCTTTCAGGAACAGGGGAGACAGACGATAGAGGCTGCCTCCACGCTCTATCAAAATCGGAAGAAACCGGGAACCATGGAGTGTCAAAAAGTTTTTGAGTATTTTGGCAGAGATCATACTCTCCAAAGCCTTGTCTTCGCTGACCGGAAATTTGATGATGTTGCAGAGGAATTTACCGCGGGTACAGGGGAGATGGCCGGAGCTAAGAAGCGGCTGAAGCAAAAAAAATACTTCTCCCTGGACGAGGAGAAACGTATCAGGCTGGGTATGCCAAAAACCATAGGAGAACCCCTGTTCCGCAGCCCCAGAAGTTTTTTGGATCTGGAGGCCGCTCAGACCCTCCTTACTCCGGAGGAGTATAGAAAGATGCTGCTCAACCTGGGAGCCGGAGCGGAGCTGACCCCCGAATTAACTTTAGATGAGCGGAAGGAGGCAATCAAAAAGAACGACGCCGGTCTGGACACCCTGCGGGAGGTCATGGCCGCCCAATACGATATGCTGGAGAGAAAATATGGGAACAGCATTGAGCAGTTGAGAGTTAGGGATATTATGGAACATTTTGTGGATATTGCGAAAGACTTTGCCAATATACAGGTGGATTTCCATATGACTAAATGTTTTCCGGGCTTTATACGTGAGAACAATCCGGATGACGAGCGCCTCGACAATCAGATCCGTTACTACAATGCTTGCGCCTTTCATATTTTAGACCTTGTACCCTTTATTGGCGGAGGGTTTGTACCCGTCGAAGACATAACCGACGAGAAGTTCAAAATTAAGATTGACGAGATATTAAAGGATATCGAGGATCCCCGGAAGCGCCGTGAGCTTGAGCAGAACGGTGATTTCGAAAAAATCGGGGATCTCGAAAAACTCCGGAATGCCAGAGAAGCCTTGATGAGTGATAACAGTTTCCAACATCCTCTGGATTGGTCCCAAAAGGTCAAAAAACCAGCGGATACAAAATGATGCGGGCAGTTGGAAGCTAAGAAGAAGCTAAGATGAAGGAGGAGCCATGGGAGCAAGTTTTAACGGGAAAGCGTATGAGGAAATATATAAGCACGAGAAATGGAAGGATGAGGCGGAGTTGTATGAGGAAACACTGGCGGAGAGGTTGTACAAGACTCCCTATGTGCAGCAGGCAGCTAAGACGGCTCTGACAAAATTAAGCAAAATGCTGAACGCTTATTATAAAGATCAGGGATCGGTCCGGAATCTTGATGAAAAGACTGTTCAGGATGCGGAAACGACGCAGCAGGCGGCGGCTCAGATAGCCGGACAACCTGTTGCGGCGGCTCAGATATTCGGACGACCTGCGGCAGCATCGGCTCAGATAGTCAGACGACCTGCGGTAGCACCGGCTGAGATAACAGGAGGACTTATGCGGGAGCCGGGAGATGTACAGCAGGCAGATGCGCAGGATGCTGTCGAGGCAGCAGTCCCGCAGTCGGCAAATGCGCAGCCTGCAGACGGCGGGAATGATAATGTGGAGATCACGAAAACCCTGATCGATGCATTACTTCCTAAGGGAGATAGTTCAGGTGGAGCCGGACAGATAGGCAATTACAGCGAGGCGGCTCAAAATGGCAGCGAGGAGGAACGTCGGGCCGCCCGGCAGAGAGACGAAGAGAATCTGGATGCGGTCATCAATGGTGACGGAAATTTACGCGAGCGGATGACTCTGCTGTACAATGGTATGTTTGTAAACGGAGGCAGGAAAAAGGAAGATATTGCCACAAGCCATTCTTTGAAAAATATGATGCTGCATATCACAGAAAACCAGCGGGAAAGTATTCCTGAGCTTCGGGGCGTTCGAATAGATCTGCTGGAGGAAATGGAGCAAAGGAAAAAAGGTGGAGATGTGT
>JAIDME010000225.1 GCA_029050705.1 Acetatifactor sp. | reverse complement strand
AGTGGCCCTCAGCAGACTATGATTGCGGCTCAGTCCCACTCCCCGCTCGGCCATAGAATAATAACATATGTTATTCCCATTCCTGTCCAGCTCTTCATATGCATAGGACTCTCCCTGACTGACAATGATGGCATCACTGTCTATCCGCATTTCCTCCGCCAGTTCCCGCGGTTCTCTGTTCACAGCCGCTACCAATAACTGTAATGTCATACTTTCCCTTCCCTATTCTACTTTTCTTCATTCCGCATAGATTCCTTCAGCGCAGTGATCTGTTCTGCCTCCACTCCCTCCGTACTGTCCGGCCAGAACAAGACTTTCAGAGTAAGCATCATCAGCTTCAGATCCAGCCAGGTAGAATAATTCTCAATATAGGTCAGATCCAGCTTCAGCTTGTCATAGGGGTTGGTGTTATACTTCCCATATACCTGGGCAAATCCCGCAAGCCCGGCCTTCACCTTCATTCGAAACACAAATTCAGGCATTACTTCAAGATATTGCGCAATGATCTCAGGTCTCTCGGGCCTTGGACCGATAAAAGACATGTCCCCCTTCAAAATGTTGAACAGCTGGGGCAGCTCATCAATCCTGCACTTTCTGATAACCTTTCCCACAGGCGTAATACGACTGTCATTTTTCTGCGCCAGCCTGGCTACACCGTCCTTCTCGGCATCCGTTCTCATGCTGCGGAATTTTAATATATTAAACTCCCGCTGATTCATCGTACATCTCACCTGTTTATATAAAACCGGACCACCGTCATACACCTTGATGGCAATAGCCGTAATCAGCATGAACGGAGAAGCAGCAACCAGCAAAATCAGAGAGCACACAATATCTATCAGCCTTTTGCAAAAGCGCTGTTCCATGGTCAGACTGTACTCCCTGGTCAGCAGCATAGGACTGTCAAATACATGCAGTTCCTCTGCGCCCGAAAGAATAACATCTGTAATTTTCGGCATGAGGTATACACGAATAGAACGTCCATAGCAAAATTTCAGCAACGGTCCCCTGTTCTCTGCGGAAATATCCCCCAGCACTACCGCATTACATTCATCGCTCTCGTAGGCTTCCGTAATTTTATTGCATAACACCCGAAATCCTTCATTTACATGAATACTCTTGGTAATGACATACTTGTCCTTCCGCCGCTCAAATTTGCTGCATATTTCATCAATGGGACGATCCCCATGGATAAGGAGAAGCTTTCTCGGCGGAAACAGATGTTTATATATCATGTTCGCAATGTTGATGTAGACAAGCACCAGCACCGTCTGCTGCAGCATCATCAATATGAATACAGCCAAACCGAAAAGCCGCCTCGCCATGAGGGACAACTGCAGATAGATAACGATATTTGCCAGCAGCGTGGACAATACCTGAGAGAACACAATTTCCGCGTTTCTCTGGTATCCCAGCCGGATGCTCCCGTAAGTGGCAGAAAAAAAGAAAAGGACAACCGTATAAAACCCAACCTCAGCAAACATACCTCTTGACCACAGGTTCTGCAGGTCTTCCACCAGGTTCATACGGAAATATGTCCACCAATGATAAAAGAAAACGGTTACTTCAAGAACAAGGCAGATGCCGACAAGTCCCAGATTGATCATTCGCTTGAAGGTCTCACGTTTTTTTATTTTTTTTTCGTTAGAATATGTTCTCAAGGCATAGCCCTCCATTTGTGTACCGCCTACACTCTTCTCTTAACTGCCCTGACTGCCCAGAAGCAAAAATGCCAGGCACTGTTCAAAATTCCCATCCCTTCAGCCTTCCGGTACAAATTCCAGATGCGCCTCATGGCTTCCAGCTTATTGGAAGATAAAGTCCTGCCTGCCCTGCGGTATTTCGCCAGATTCTCATCCAATCCATAAGCAGTATATCCGTTTCTCAGGACTTTCCACCAAAGCGCGGTATCCTCACTTTTTATAATCGGCATTTCCAACAGGCTCTTTTCGATTTTTGTGGTGTCAAACATAACCGTAGTGGTAAATATAGTAGTATTTTTCAGTGCCTGTCTGTAGCTTAATGTCTCCGGCACACGAACCACCTTGCCTGTTCCCTTGCCGTTCTCATTTACAAATTCATATCCGGTAAAGGCAAAAGCCGCGTCCTTATCTGTCATGAATGCCAACTCACGTTCCAGCTTCTCCGGAACCCACAGGTCATCTGCATCCAGATAAGCAATATAACGTCCTGCCGCCTCCTCCAGGCCTCGGTTTCTTGCCCGCGCCGCCCCCAGATTCCCGGGCTGCCTGATAAGCCGAATGCGGTTTTCACCGTTCCTTCTGATATACTCTTCAATGATTGATACTGTCCTGTCGCTGCTTCCGTCCTCCACCAGCAGCAATTCCCAGCGCGAATAGGACTGGGCAGTGACACAGTCCATGGTTTCCTCTATAAACCGCTCGGCGTTGTAGACAGGCACAATAATACTGACCAGTTCATTCAAATTAATTTCCTCACCGTATAAATAAATAATATTCTTCCAGCTTTTCCGCCTGTACCCCCAGCATCTCCTGAAAGCAATCTATTGTTTCCTCCGGCTTGTCCACAGGTACAAGAATACAGTTCACTCCGGCGGACATCGCCGTCTCCACACAGTAGGAGTCAGGCACCGTCTCCTCCCCAACATCCGCCTCCATCCATTGATACAGGTCGTAAAAACCTCCGGGGTACTTGTCATAGGAGTACGCAGTTAAATCAGAATCCCATATATCTCTTCCATAAAGAAGCTGCAGTCCCGCATCATATACCCTGGCGTATTCCACTACACTTCGGGGAGCCCAAAGGCAGATTTCTCTCCCCTGCATCCTTTCCTGCAAGTTTGCCAGCAAACTTTCTGCCCGCTGACGCTCCGGTTGTTTACCGTAACCATCCCATGTCTCTGCACCCATTCCGCTGCAGAACACCAGCGCCACTACCAAAAGCACCGCTGCCGCAATCTGTCTTTTCCGGTTACCCGCCCACAGTTTCTGCAGGAATTCCGTCATAAACAGTGCTGCGGCAAATCCTGTCATGGCCGTCATGGGAACAATACTCCATATCCACTTGTAGTCATAAAAATTCGTCTGGTACATCTGCAGAAGTACGGCCGTCACCGGCAGAATACACAATAAAGTAACAGCCGTTGTGTAAATCAGGAATTCCTTCTGCTTCACCCTCTTATAATATATCCATAAAAACAACAGAGAAATCAGCAGTGCGCCTGCCATTTTTCCGGTCTGTGTAAAGGAAAGCCAGCCCAGCCAGGCATTTTTAAGCAGTTCCGCCATCTGCCGCCTCCTTCCCCGCCGCCTGTCTCCGCCTCAGAAAGCCAACCAGCACCATTCCCAATACCACAGGCAGACAGGCCCCCAGGCCATAAAGTGTCCACACGATACACAGTTCCGCCAGAGCGCACAGCGGCAGATAGAAATATTTTTTCCGCAGACACAAAGAAATGGCATAGGGAATCAGCACCGTATTTCGTATTGTCACGCCCCTCCAGCCGGAAAACAAAAGTCCGAAACCATCCATACCATAGCCATAGCTCCCGATCCAGATTAAAAGGGCTGTCATTATCAGAAAACAAAGCTGTCCGCTCCTGTTATCCGGAAACAGTGCCTTTGCAAGACAGCTGTATGCCCCGTAGCAGCACAGCAGCGTAATGACCGGAACCGTATACAGAATCAGCAGTTCGGGTCTTACATGGAAAATATTGCTGAGGGCCGCGTAGAGCGTGGGAAGGCACAAAATCTCAATTCTGGAAGGGAGTCCTTCTTTATATGCCTGCCCGGTCATGGGATTCACCTGATAAAAAGCGTCTGTCTGCAGAAAGCTTCCCACCGTCTCCACCGTCATGTCTCCCTGCACATATACATTTTTTCCGAGTACCATGTAAAGTATCTGGGAAACAGCAAGGATAACAAAAAAGGCAAGCAGAAGCCTTTCATGCAGTGAATAAAGGGCCTTCTCCCGAACCGCCGCCCTGCGATTCCCGAACGTCTCATAAGCTGCCAGTACCGCTGCAGACAATACTGCAAGCACACCAAATATCATCGTACACCCGGAAACGCTTTTGTGAAAAAATGTACCGAACAAATGGGCCACTTCTGCCGCCCCGATTAACATGATAAGATACAATATTATAATATCCGCATATGAATCCCTTTTCCCCATTGCGCCCGCCGCTTCCCTTTCACACACTAAACTCGCAAACCCGCGCTTTCAGCGCTTCCTGTCCGATTTCATCGGATGTTTGCTCGTTAAGGCCGCAGGAAAAGTAAATGTCGGCTTCGCCGCCGCTTCCTTTTCCTTTGCGGCCATTATATCATATTCTCGAAACCCACACAAGCAAAAGCAGCCAGTATATACATGCTGGCTGCCTGAGCGTTCTTGCAAAAGATTTTTCCTGTTTACGGGTTACATTCATCTGATTACTGCTTTACATTGCCTTTATATCCAGGCGAACCTTGTCTGCAATGCGGGCAATGTACTCACTGTTCGTCGGTCGGGTTCTGCCTGTCCGTACGGAATAGCCGAACATTTTCTCAAAGGTCTCCGCATTTCCCCTGGCCCACGATACCTCAATGGCATTTCGGATTGCACGTTCTACCTTTTGTTCCGTTGTTTTAAAACGCTTTGCTATCGTTGGGTACAGCAGCTTTGTCACACTGCTGACTACTTCCATGTCTCTGCCCGACAGCATTATTGCATCTCTCAGGTAATGATAACCCTTAAGATGCGCCGGAACACCCACGTCCAGCATAACACCTGTAATGTATCTCTCCAATTCACAATCCTTTACAGTGCAAATATTCACACAATTTCCCCTTTCCTATACTGGTTCGTACTCTTTCTTTTGTAAGAACAGCTATATATTATCATACTATACGAAATTCGTGAATATTCCGGGCCGTTAAGAAACTGTTAAGATTTACAGTTTTTCTTTTACCAGATACATCGGACGCTTTTTAACCTCCATATATGTCTTCGCCAGATACTGTCCCAGAATCCCGGTGCAAAAGAACTGAACGCCGCTTAGAAACAGCATAATGCACACCAGGGACGGCCAGCCGGACACAGGATCTCCGAAAATCAGCTTCCGTACAATAATAAAAATAATCATAACAAAGGCTAACAGGCAGAACAGCACTCCTGCCACCGCTGCAATCATCAGCGGAACCGTTGAAAACGCTGTGATGCCATCCAGGGAATAGAGAAACAATTTCCAGAAGTTCCACTTTGTCTCTCCCCTGGCGCGCTCCACATTCTCATATTCCAGCCATTTGGTTCGAAAGCCTACCCAGCCGAATATTCCCTTTGTAAAACGATTATACTCCTGCATGGAAAGAATGGCATTCACCACCTGCCTGGTCATCAGCCGGTAGTCTCTGGCCCCATCCATAATTTCCGTTTTGGATATCTTTTTCATCAGCTTATAAAACATCCGGGCAAAAAAACTTCTGATGGGCGGCTCTCCCTTGCGGCTCACCCGCCTGGTGGCTACGGAATCATATCCCTGTTCCAGGTAGGAAAACATTTCCGGCAGAAGTGACGGCGGATCCTGGAGATCCGAGTCCATCAACACCACATAGTCTCCCTTGGAGTGCTCGAGTCCCGCATATATTGCGGCTTCCTTGCCAAAGTTTCTGGAAAAGGATACCAGATGCACGCGCCCGTCACTTTCACGAAGTTTTTTGACCTCCGCCACCGTTTCGTCCATCGAACCGTCATCTATATATAAGATTTCCACGTCTATTCCTTTCTCTTTGAAAAAGGAATCGTTCTTTGTCAGTTCCTCATAAAACAGTGATACATTCTCTTCCTCATTATAACAGGGAACTACCACACTCAGCAGGCCCATCTTTCTTCCGCCCCTTTCCGATTTCATTTTACTATCGTTCGCCTGGTCTCAGCTGCCAGTTGACCGGTGTAGTGAATATCTTCAGGAGCGCATCAACTTCTTAGGCAGCCAGGATTTTATGGTTGTGCAGATTTCTTTCATTTCTATGGGCTTGGCTACAAAATCGTTCATACCTGCCGCAAAAAATTCCTGTTTTGCTTCCTCCATGGCATCTGCGGTCAACGCTATGACGGGAAGCTTCTGATAATATTCCCCCTCCAGTTTGCGCAGGGCGACTGTAGCTTCCACACCGTTCATGACCGGCATCCAATGATCCATGAATACAAGATCATATCTGTTCTTCTGAATCATGTCCAGTGCCTCCGCTCCGTTTTCCGCTGTGTCAATCTTCATTTGCAGAGGCTCCAGCAGCAGCACCGCAACCTCCCGATTAATTTCATTGTCATCTGCAATCAATATTCGGGCCTCCGGTGCGGTAAACTCCTGATAATCCTCCGGCGTGTCCTTCTCGGGAGACGCCGCATTCTCCCAGGATGCGCCCACGGTCTCTTCGCTCCTTATTTTCTGACAGATGGTAAAATAAAATTCGCTTCCCTGCCCATATTCACTCTTTACCCCTATATTGCCACCCATCAGTTCCACGAGCTGCTTCGAGATAGAAAGTCCCAGCCCGGTGCCTTCCTTATTACGATTTTTCTTCGTGTCAACCTGTTCGAAGGCGCCAAAGAGCTTTTGCAGGTCCTCCTGCCGGATTCCCTGTCCCGTATCCTCCACCGACACAAAAAGCCGAAGGTCATCACCATCTTTTTCCTGCACCTTTATTGTCAGCCGGACAGATCCCCTGTCAGTAAACTTAATTGCATTGTTGCCGATATTTATGATAATCTGGCGAAGGCGCATGGAGTCGCCGTACAGTTTCACCGGCAGATTACTGTCAATGTCAAACTGTAATTCGATCTCTTTTTCGCCAATCCTGTTCTGGAAGATCATCTTCAGATCGCTGAGCATGGATGCCGGAAAATACTCCTCATCCACAATTTCCAGCTTTCCGGACTCGATTTTGGAGAAATCCAGAATATCGTTGATGATCGTCAGCAGGGCAAGGCCTGAATTTTTAATGTTATGTAAATACCCGGTCTCCTTTTGGGAATGCTGCTCTCTGAGCAGTATTTCCGTCATGCCCACAATGGCATTCATGGGGGTTCTGATTTCGTGAGACATGTTGGAGAGGAAGGAAGACTTTGCCTTGTTGGCACTCTCCGCATGCTCCTTTGCAACCACCAGTTCCTCCACCAGCTGATGGTTCTCCGTCATATCAACAAGCAGCAGGCAGTAGCCTACGATCTCATTTGTCTGGATCAGAGGCGTGACGGTGCGGGCATAGTACTGCTCGCCGATCCGAACTCTCTTTTCTGCCGAGCGGAATGTCTTAAGCACCTGCTCTGTCACCCGTGCCCCCTTCGCATACCCGGTAAGCTCCGGAAATATCCTGTTTGCATAGGCATTTGAATCCAGATAGCCATACAGTGTATCCACAATAACAAAGGCATCTTCAATATTCTCAAAAACCCACTCCCGCCCGGTGTCCGCAACCGTGAAAAACTCTCCTCTTATTACATACAGGATAACGATCAGGAGAGACACTGCCGCCAGCAGCGGCGTGACATCTACGGGCAGGGGAACACACAGCCTGACGATCAGAGACACGAATACCACAAGCTGGGCGCTTAAAAGGATCGCAAGATTGCGCCTTTCCCTCACCAGCTTCGTTTTAAACCACTTTAACACTGTATATATTATAGCCAGCATGAGCACGATACAAATGATTCCGTAACGTATCAGAAAAATCAGGCCTGTCTCCGTCTGCAGCAGGCCCTCCGCCAGCTCCGGCCTGATCACTCTGGCCGAGGCCACCAGGTGCACAAGCCGGTCATCCCACAGGCACAGAACGGCAAAGAACTCAAAAAGCCCCCATATATTTCTAAGTCTCCTGGGGTATTTGATCTGAAGGTAATCCAGCACAAAAAAAGCAACAAAATAATAAAACAGCACATTTCCCATACAGGACATACGCCATGACAGAAAGGCAGCCTCCGGACTGACTGACCGAAGCTGCAGGAAATATCCCCCGTTCATCACAATACAACCGATATCCGCCAGCAGCAGATTTAAGATCACCTTATTGGGCTGTTTCCTGAGCAGGGTAACCGCTCCCACAAGGAGAATCCCACACCCGAATGCCTGCAGTATCTGTAACACCATACCTGTAACCTCCATAAGTCACATTATAGCATAGTTACTCCGCAAAGTAATCAGAAAATATTAAATATTCTTAATTTTGAAGGGGTGCGAGACGAAACAGCACTTTTGTGGTATAATAGTCGCATAACAAAAATCAACTTTCGTTTTTGTTGCAAGTTTATCAACCGAAAGGGAACCACATATGAAAAAACAGAAATTTGTGCTTATTCTTATTATAGGCGTATTTATGCTGTGTTCATGTGGGCCGCAAGGTGATGCCCCGAATTCAGATCTGTCGAATTCGGAGTATCCTGTTGGTTCCGGAGACACAACACAGCCCGACAGCTCTCTGCCGGCTGATTCAATGGGAACTATTACTGACGAGGATTCTATTCCGCCTCAGGAAGGAATGGTTCACAGCCGCCTGACCAACGAATGGGTGGATGAAAGTGTGGCAAACACCAGACCCATCGCAGTTATGACACCAAACGAGCACAATGCGCAGCCCCAGTACGGCATTTCAAAAGCATCTGTTATTTATGAAGCAAACGTTGAAGGACGCATGACAAGACTTCTTGCTGTTTATGAAGACTGGACCGGCTTTGAAAAGATCGGAAATATCCGGAGCCTTCGCACTTATTATGCTTACTGGGCATTTGAGTGGGATGCCTTTATCATCCATACCGGCCATCCTTACTATGTGGATGATCTGATAGCCGCAGCGGACACACAGACTATCAACGAGAGTAATTATACTGATTCAACCGCATTTTACCGGGATGAGACACGTGTTCGCCCTCATAATGCATTTGCCACCGGGGAGAAGATTCTGGATGCAGTGAACCGAAAAGGTTATTCGACAAGCTATCGCGGACTGGCAGACGAGCACCACTTTCTATTTGCAGGCGCGTCAAACCCGAACACTCTGGAGCAATACGGCGACAATGCCAAAAGTGCTGTTTATATCGATATGTCCGGCTGCTATCCTGTGACTCGCTGTTACTTTGACTATAACCCGGAGGATGGTCTCTATTACCGCTCTCAGTATCTTTCCGGCGGCACGGATGGGCCTCATATTGATGGGCTGACGGGAGAACAACTGACCTTTAAAAATATATTGGTTCAGAACATCAAATCACAGGATCTGGGAGATGGCTATCTCGCCTTTCAATGCGTGGACAACACAGAAGATGGCTGGTATTTCACCAACGGAAAGGGCATCCATGTGACCTGGAAAAAAGACAGTGACTATAGTTCCACCAGGTATTATGATGACTTTGGAAATGAGATTCTGTTGAACACGGGAAAGACTATGATCTGCATTGTTCAGACCGGAGACAACTTTACATTCCGCTAAAAAAGGGGCAGTGCATATTGCACTGCCCCTTATATTTTCATTATTCACCCAATCCGTTTTCAACTGCCTGCACCAGTGTCTTCAATGCTTCCTGCTCGTCTTCACCCTCGCAGACAAACTCGATTTCATCACCGCACTTTACGCATGCCCCCAACACGCTCAGCACGCTCTTTGCATTCGCTGTATTCTCTCTAAACGTGAATGTGATCAATGATTTGAACTGCATCGCTTCCTTACACAAGATGCCCGCCGGTCTGAGATGCAAGCCTGTAGGATTTTTAATCACTACCTTCTGACTTACCATTTTGCCTTTCCCTCCAATTCTGCAAATTTTGCTGTCATACAGCGTCCTTCTCTAATACTCATTCTAGCATGATTACACGCTAATCACAAGTGCTTTTTCACTTTAAAACATCACATCCTGAATCAGGTTTGCCAGCTTCTCCGCTTCCTCCCTGATTACCTTCTGATCCTTACCCTCAATCATGACACGCACCAGCGGTTCTGTTCCGGAGGGCCGGATCAGCACGCGCCCCTCGCCTGCAAACTTCTCCTCCAGTTCCCTGATTGCCTCGGCAACCCGGGGATATTCCATATACTTCTCCTTTTTATGGTCTGCAACCTTGGCATTGACAAGCGCCTGTGGAAGCACCTCCATGATACATGCAAGTTCGGAAAGGCTCTTGCCTGTCTCCACCATAACCTGAAGCAGATGCAGAGCGCTAAGAAGACCGTCTCCTGTGGTATTTTCATCCAGGAAAATAATATGTCCTGACTGCTCACCCCCCAGACTTGCACCGATTTCTTTCATTCGCTCCATAACATAGCGGTCACCTACCTTGGTCTGCTCTATGGTCAGCCCGTTCTTCTCCCCCATCAGGAAGAACCCGAGATTACTCATGACAGTGGCCACAATGGTATCCTTCTTTAGTTTGCCCTGACTCTTCATGTGGTTTCCCACAATAGCCATAATCTGATCTCCGTCCACTACCTTGCCGTTCTCATCCACCGCCAGCAGCCTGTCTGCGTCCCCATCAAAGGCAAGACCTATATTGGCTTTCTCATAGACTACCCTGGCCTGCAGTTCCTCCATATGCGTAGAACCGCAGTTGGAATTGATATTTGTTCCGTCCGGATTATTGTGGATGGCCACAATGCTGCCGCCCAGCTCCTTCAGTGCTTCCACAGAGGTATAGGAGGAAGCGCCCTCCGCACAGTCAACCACAATCTTCAGCCCCCGCAGGTTCACGGGAACCGCCTTGATGGAGTGATTTATGTATTCCTCCCGGGCGTCTGTCCGGTACTTCACCTTACCGACGCCAAGCCCAACCGGGAACTTTATGTCCTGCATATTCCCCCGAATCAGCTCCTCGATTTCATCCTCCAGCTCGTCGGGCAGCTTATAACCGTTTCCATCAAAAAACTTGATGCCGTTGAACTCAACCGGATTATGGGACGCGGAAATGACAACTCCTGCATCCGCCCTGTATTTCTCAGTCAGATACGCCACCGCAGGCGTGGGAATCACGCCCACAAAAACGCAATTCGCACCCACAGAACACGCACCGGCCATCAGCGCATTGGCAAGCATATCTCCTGAAATTCTTGTATCACAGCCCACCATAATGGTGGGCTTATGCTCCTTCTCCTTTGTCAGCACATACGCCCCTGCCTGCCCAAGCTGCAATGCAAACAGCGGAGTCAAATCCTCATTTGCGACGCCCCTGACGCCGTCTGTTCCAAATAATCTGGCCATCCCTACACTTCCTCCGGTTTCATAAACCTTACTGTTATTGTGATTTCGTTTTCCATAGAAACATCCTCCAGCGGAATGTTATCCGGCAGGGTAATGATAACAGGAATCCTGTAATCTCTTTCCTCCGGCTCTTCTATATCTTCCTCCGCCAGCCATGCCGCAATGTCCACCTGTCCCCGGATTAACTCCTCCGGCACTGCCGAAACATCCTTTTCCAGTCCGGATACCGTCAGCTTATAGCCTCCATCCGGCTCTACCAGTTCAATATCGTAGCCATCAGGTACATTGACAAACTCAAAATCATCCTTACTCAGTACAATCGTCCTGTCCACTATGGGTTCCACATAGACGGTTACCGTCACTCGTCCGTTAAAGCTGCTGTCCGCAAGTCTGACATTGTCCTTCAGATAATCCTTAATATTGATGGTATTCACCACATTGCCCGTAGCACCGGTAATATCAAGCTGCTCCGCCGGAACGGATATGCTGTTTATCCCGGCAATGACCGTCGCCGGCCCCGCAATCCTCACGTTCTCAATATCGCATTCCACCTGTCCCGTAGCCAGATAACCCTCTGCGGGATCACCCGTCACAGCCAGCTTCACGGGCACCTCCTTAACTGCCAGCACTTCCACCGTCATGTGAATAGAGTTCACATTCGTATTAACACCGGACAGTTCCAGAAGATTTCCCTCTGCATCATAGAGCCTGGGCTCCACATTCAGAGACATGCTGTTGGCTGCACCGCTGACATCAACCTCCACCCCGGCGTAGCTGATCTTTGCCACCGCCGACTCAGGACCGGTAACATTAATCTGAGTCTGGTCAGCAGAAGAACTCATCACAAGGTAGCCGTCCGCCACCTCACCTACGGTCTGACTCTGTACTCGGATCCATTTGCTGGCCCTGTCCTCCACATTCAGACGTACCGTATCGTGATCTCCTCTTATGGTGTCATAGCTGGTGGACGATACTCCCTGAATACTATATGAAATAGCAATGGTATTAATGTCTGTCAGCTTGCTCACATCTGCAACGGCTACAATATCGGATGCCCGGAGATCCCCTGTGACGCTTTTCGGCGCCCGGATAGTCACCCGTACAACGTCCGTATTGTCCAACACCTCATATACCTTGTTCTCCTCCTCAAGCAGATTCGTGTTTGTCAGTCTGACGGAAATACCTGAGAACGTCACCGTATCCTGAGGATCGTTTATCTGTACTGCCAGGAACCACAGAACAAAAGCCAGGAGAAGGGACATCAGCTTCAGTCCCCAGTTATGAAATATTTTCTTTTTCATTCTTTGCCTTGCTCCTCCCCTTCCAGATATGCTTTCCCCTGGTCTTCTCCTCCTCCTGTTTGTTTAGTACCTGCTGCAGCCTGGCCTTCAGCCCATCGGAGTCAAAGCCTCTCTCAATCTGCCCCTCATAAGCCACACTCACCTTTCCTGTCTCCTCAGATACAATAACCGTCAGGGAATCCGTGGCTTCGGAGACACCCACTCCCGCTCTGTGCCTGGTTCCCAGTTCCTTGCTCAGATCCAGGTTATCTGACAGCGGAAGATAACAGGTGGCGGAGGTAATTCTGTTTCCCCGCACAATAACAGCTCCGTCATGCAGCGGAGTATTATGTTCAAATATATTAATGAGCAGCTGGCTTGTGACAATGCCGTCCACTTCGATGCCGGTCCGCTCGTAATCCCTGAGCGACTCGTTCTGTTCTATGACGATCAGCGCTCCGGTTCTGGCTCTGCCCATCTCGAAGCTTGCCTTGACGATCTCATTTATGGTCTTTTCGGAAAAAGTCTCCTGTTCCCGCTTTGAAGCATCAGAGAACACACCGGTTGGAAGAAAATTCTTTTTGCCCAGCTGCTCCAGAGCATGCCGCAGTTCCGGCTGCATCACTACGACAATGGCGATCACCGCAACGCTCAGCATATTCTCCGCCAGCCAGAGTATGGTACTCATTTCCATGATATAGGCCAGCAGCAGCACAATGCAGATTACAATAAGTCCCTTCAGCAGCTGCCATGCCCTGGTTGTCTTCATCCAGGCCAGAATATAGTATACCAAAAAAGCGATGATCAGGATTTCCAAAATATCTCCCGCCCCAATCGTTGTTCGGTATGTGCTGAAATCTTTCACATAATTAACTAACGTATCAACCCACTGCATCTGCTACATGTCTCACTTATCTTTAAAAATTAAAACAATTCCTCGTAGTCATCACTTTCCATATTTTCAACGTCCGGATCCATATTTCCGACAGTGACACTTTTCCCGCCTCTGTAATCTCCTCTTGTCCTCCGCGCTCCCGATGAACCGCCGGCCCTGCTCTGGGCCTTCTTCGGAGTTAACTCCGTGGCAACGCCGCGTTCACCGCCTCTGTGCCGCTGTGTGTTAATCCTCTTCACGGTCTTTGCGGGCGCTGATACCGTCATCTTTGGAACTGCCTTGACATAATAATAGTATTCGTCATCCTCAAACTGCACCTTTTCCGTCCGGCTGTAATCCACACAAAAGCGGAAAAATTCAATGACCTTCGCCACCGCCAGCGCCAGAACCGACCCCAGGAGTGCACCGCCGATAGAAATATTAATGTCATAAACCAAATCGCCCACCAACAGGATCACAATGTTCGTCATGGCCCCCGCCACCATCGCAATGGTCCAGACATGGTCAAGGGACATTCTCCTGATCAGGTAAACTACCACTATTGTGATACCATAGGCTGCAATGACAACCAGCATCTCCTTATTCTTAACAATTCCGTCAATGATCAGTCTCAGCTTTGCTATCGCCTCAGCATCCCCCATAGTACCGAGGGCAGGTGCACTCACGATCACCGTCTGAATCAAATAGTGCGCCGCCACACCACACCCTACCGATACGGCAGACGCAGGTGTGCAAAGCAATCCTGCCACGATAGGAATGACATAGGGAATCTTCATGGAGAAGAGCAGGGGCGTCAGCAGCACAAGCACTGAATCCTTTGGACTGAATCGGAAAAACAGCAAAAACATCACAAGAAACATACACAGCCCTACCAGTGCGACTTCCATGGATAGCGCATACATATGAAGCAAACTGAACAACGCCGCAAACATTACCATGCAGCCCTTCGGCAGAAAAGAGCACATCAATGACACGATCAACACAATGGCAATATTGTCAAGCCTTTTCATGTAGCCTATTTTACCATTCAGCGTGTTCAGCACAACTAAAGCAAACAAAAACTTTACTATGGGCAGGATGAACACCTCATACCTGCTGTACAGCATTTTTATCCGTTCTCTTATTTCCAGTAATCCTGTCATTTACTTCCTCCAGCCGACTTCTTTTTGACGCTTTCATCGCCATAGAGAGAACTCAGCTTTTTTAAACTATGATAATAACTCTTCAGGCTTTTTTTTGCTTTTACATAGCGGTAAGTGCTGATGATATACGTCAGCAGACCATATGCCACAATTGAAATCGCATAGTTGGTCAGTACATTCTTTGCAAAAGCAAGCAGATCTATCTTATACAGATCCTGCATAAACACCTCAAAGTCATATAAAATATACAGTGCAAATATGATTCCAAAGGCAATCGTTCCGCTGACAACGGACTTCAGAACCTGGACGGCAATATAATCGCTGCGGAAATAATTGCCGATCCTGACATTCTTCCTGCCCTCACCGCTTTCATAAGATGCCATCTGCGTCATCAATATCACACGTTCTTCATTCAGCATAGAAAGCCTCCTATTTCAGGAACCTCATCTTGGCCCCATCATCTTTAGTCTCCTTTTTGGGCTCGGGCTTCGGTCGTCCTGTACTCAATATATTCTTAAGATCCTGCGTCACATTATTCTTGCATTTTTCACAGAATCTTCCGCTGCGGATAGCCGCACCACAGGACTCGCAGGTCAGATACAGGGCGGAATCCTCCGTAACCTCAAGCCGCTCATCCTTCAGCCACTGGCGGATCTGCGCCGGTTCCACATCACACGCTTCGGCAACCTGAGTAATCCCCACGCCCTTGTGCTCCCGAATGTACTCCTTTACCTCCTGAAACTTTGCCTCCAGACTTTCCCGACAAGCCGGACAAGTATTGGGACCTGATACATAGTTGTAAATCCTTCCACAAACTCTGCAATTCTTAATATTCATAGTATCCTCCGTTTTTGCGGCAAAATTCATTATACACCTGCTCCGCAGGCCAGAGTGACAAAATAAATCCGCTCTGCACCGGCCGCTTTTAACACCCTTGCCGCCTCATCGATGGTAGCCCCGGTGGTATAAATGTCATCGAAAACTAGAATCGTCTTTAATTTTACATCATTTTTGGGTATATTGAAAGCCTTTTTCAAATTATTTTGACGTTCTGCCGGATTTAATTTTTTTTGAGGCTCGGTATTCCTCACCCGAACCAGCAAATGCTGGTATACGGGAATGCCCAGCCGCTGTCCCACCGCCTCAGCCAAAAGGGCGGCCTGATTATATCCCCGACCGGCTTTTCTGCGCTTGTGCAGCGGGATGGGAACAAATCCATCCGGATGCAAAGCCCTGATAAAATCTCCCAGGTAATCCACAATCTGTTCCCCGAAAAATTCCGCGTATTCCCTTCTTCCCCCATACTTAAAGCGATAGATGGACTCCGCCACGCTGTCATATTCATAAAGTGCCCTGCCACGCTCAAAAAAATGCTTTCTCTCCCTGCAATCCCGGCAGAATTCCTCTCCCTCCTCCGTCTTTTTGCCGCAGCTCATGCACCACGGCGGCGTCAAAAGCTTCAATTTCCTCATACATTCCAGACATATCTTCTCTCCCCTCTGCCGCACAATGTCATCGCAGACAGGACATCGCCGGGGATAAACCGCCTGCAGGATGCTCCGCAGGGCTGCATGGCTCCCCCTGCGAAGCATCCTGATATTCTCTATTATATTCTTCAAGAACCTTCTCAACCTCCTCACATTTCCCGTGAACACTCCCTGATTCGTTGGGCCAACGCTGTATAACGCCTGTTATCGTTTGTGTTGTTGATCATATCGCGGACCGTTCCGCTGCTCCCCAAAATCGTAACACAGTTTCGTGCTCTTGTAATTGCTGTGTACAGCAGATTTCTGTTAAACAGCACTCTTGCACCGCCCAGCAGAGGCAGAATAACGGCAGGATACTCGCTGCCCTGGGACTTGTGGATTGTAATAGCGTAGGACAGTTCCAGTTCCTCCAGCAGAGAAAACGGGTAAGTCACCCTGCGCTGTTCATCATACTCCACAACCATGCTGGAGGCGCTCTCGCTGATCTGAAGAATCCGGCCCATATCCCCGTTAAAAACGCCCGTTCCTCTGTCTATGGGAATCCCGTACTTGCTGACAATCTCCCACTCAAGCTGGTAATTATTTTTAACCTGCATGACCTTATCTCCTTCCCGATAAACCCCGGAGCCCCAGGCATGCTCACGTTTTCGGCTATCAGGCGGATTCAGATACTGCTGCAGGATACCGTTCAGTGTCTCACATCCCAGACTTCCCTTCCGCATTGGTGTCAGAACCTGAATATCAAATGGCGTTGCTCCGACATATTTGGGAAGTTTTTCACGAATCAGCTGTATCATATGCTTATATATGACATTTGCGTCATTTCGTTCCAGCATAAAAAAATCTCTGGATTTATTATCCATCACAATCTGCTGTCCGCTGTTAATTCTGTGTGCATTGACAATAATGTCACTTTCTTCTGCCTGACGGAATATCTTCTCCAGCTCCACCATAGGAAATTGCCTGCTTCCGATCAAGTCGCGCAATACCTGCCCGGGTCCCACACTGGGCAGCTGATTCACATCTCCCACCAGGATCAACCTTGTCCCCGGCACTATCGCTTTCAGAAGCGCCTGAAACAGCTGAATGTCCACCATGGACATCTCATCTATAATAATAACATCTGTTTCTAATGGATTTTCTTCATTTCGCTCAAATCGAACCTTTCTTGTCTCTTCATCGGAAAGCGCGCCGTTCAGCTCCAGCATGCGGTGAATCGTCCTGGCCTCAAACCCTGTGGCCTCCGTCATCCGCTTTGCCGCGCGGCCGGTAGGCGCAGCAAGAAAAATATCCAGACCCTCCGCATCAAAATAGCGGATGATCATATTGATGGTTGTGGTCTTTCCCGTTCCGGGACCGCCGGACAGAATAAACAGTCCGTTCCGGATACACTCCGCAGCTGCCTTAAGCTGCAGCTCATTAGCCTCCAGTTCCAGGCTCTTTGCCAGTCCCTCCAGCCTTTTTTCAATGGCTGTATTCTGAGAGGGAAGATTTTCGGCTTCTGCCATGGGGACGTTCAGCTCCATCAGCATCCGCGCACAGTTCAGCTCAGCATAGTAGTAAGAGGACGCAAAGATACTGTCTCCCTTTATCACCAGCTTTTTATCCATCATCAGATTATCAAGCTGAGGGCGCACATTCTCCTTATCTACCTCCAGCAGCGTCTGTGCTCTCTCAAGCAACTCATTCACCGGCAGGAAGCAATGCCCCTCCCCTACCGCCTGCAGCAGCACATAAAGAATCCCGCTGCGGATGCGATAGTCGGAATCCGTATGTATCCCGATCTTTGAAGCCAGCTCATCTGCCATCCGGAAGCCCACTCCTGATATATCTTCCGCGAGCCTGTACGGATTCTCCTTCATGACTCCATAGAGTTCCATACCGTATGTGTCGTATATTTTCACAGCCAGAGCATTGGAAATACCGAACTGCTGCAGGTAGACCATAGCATCGCGGAGATCCTTTTTTTCTTCCATCTGCATGGCAATTTCCCTGGCCTTGTGCTCACTGATACCCTTTATCTCCGCCAGCCGTTCCGGCTCCTCCTCTATAATGCGAAATGTATCATCTCCGAATTTTTTTACAATCCTTGCTGCAAGAGCAGCCCCTACTCCCTTTATGGCTCCCGAACCAAGGTAGCGCTCCATTCCTGTGCTGTCCTTCGGTGTCACCGTTTGAAAACTGTCAATCTTAAACTGTGTGCCGTAGACGGGATGCTCTATATAGTCTCCCTGAGCTGAAATGGTCTCTCCCTGCGTCAATCCCCTGCACATACCCACACAGGTAATATCTTCCCCTTCCATCGTCAGGTTCATGACCGTGTAGCCATTCTCTTTATTCTGGAAAATAATATGATCCACATATCCGTTGATTGTTTCCATGCATCCGCTCCCGTTTTGCACTGTTCCCTATAGTTTCTTAGTACGTAGAAAAAGGCTGCTTTAATTCAGCAGCCTCAAAAAACATTTCATTTTCAACAGGTTACTCTTCCACCGTCTCAAAAGCATTAGCGCCCGTTGCAGTCTGCACAGCTTCCGCAGAAATCGTATCCAATCCGTAATTCCTCTTCATCTGCTCATAAAGCATCTGCGCCAGTCCCAGCCCGCTCTGTTCCGTGGTCTGTTCTGCGATGGACTGTACCATCCGATCCTTGTAATAATCGGTGATAGTACTGGTATAATTCGAGGTATTCTCACTCTGGGGTATAGTCTTCATCATGCCCTTGTACAGCTGTTCCACAAAATATGCCTCAAACTGTTTGCAGGCATTCATCAACTCATCATCTGTGGCCTTGGAATAATCCGTACCGTTCAGTTTATCCTTCAACTTTGAAGCCGACTGGTTCGCAGCGTTCGCATAGGCGTCACTGTACATGCCGGTAATGTCACTCATGTCTACCATTTATATGTTCTCCTTTCTTACCTTGCTGCACAGTCACCCATTCCTTGCAGAGCCCGTGTAGCCTTCCTTGCGGCGCGGTTCCTGCTGCGCAGTCACCCATACACCTACGGAGACCGTGCGCTGCACGGTGCGTCCTTTTGCGGCGCGGTTCCTGCTGCGCAGTCACCCATTCGCTACGGGCTTCGCCCTGCGCTCATGTATCTGCTCGTTAAATTCATGAATCATCATGCAAGCATGTGATTCATGAGCTTAACTCACTAGCGCCGCAAGTTATTAGCCTGCTGGAGCATTTCATCGGATGCTATAATAGCCTTGGAATTCAGTTCGTATGCACGCTGGGCCACGATCATGTTTACCATCTCATCCGCCACCTGAACGTTGGATCCTTCCAAAAACTTCTGAAGGATCGAGCTCTTCTCCACATTGGGGTTGGTGGCTTCGTTAATAGGCTGGCCACTGGCTGCAGTCTGCTCATAAAGGCTGTCACCCAGTTTAGCCAGACCGTTGGGGTTGTTAAACTGGAAAACACCGATGATCCGCCCCATAGACTGGGGATTGTTTCTTTCATCCGGATAACAGAGCTCTCCGTCTTTAGTGACCGTAATCCTGCTCAAAATATAAGAATTATTTATTATAATGGGCTGACCGTTGGTATCCAACACCGGAAGACCATCCGTGGTAGCAAGCATGTTTCCGTTGGCGGCAAGGGTAAATTTCAGATTACCGTTGCGGGTATAGTATGTATTACCGTCCTCCCCGCGCACTGCAAAGAAACCTTTACCATCAATGGCAAAATCTGTTTCATTGTCGGTTGTAGTCAGATTGCCTTCCCTAAACACTGAGGAGATTGCAGAGTTGCGGGTACCAAGTCCCACCTGTGCGCTGGTAGGCTTCTGCGCTCCGTTTGCCGTGGTTGTCCTTGTCTGCAGGGTTTGATACAGCAGGGTCTTGAATTCATTGACCTGCGTCTTATAGCCGGTAGTATTGACATTTGAAAGGTTGTTGGCTATTGTGTCAAGATTTGTCTGCTGGGCAATCATACCGGTTGCCGCCGTCCATAAACTGCGTACCATGTTATATATTTCCTTTCATATTTGATCGTTTATCCTGCGTTACACTTCCCGTCATGCCGCCAACGCGGCACAAGCAGCAGATAAAAAAGACTTAGAGCTTTCCAAGCTGTGACACTGCAATTTCAAGGGAACTGTCATAAGTCTGGATGATCTTCTGGTTGCTCTCATATGCCCGGGTAATGGAAATGAGATTTACCATTTCTTGCACAATCTGCACATTGGCCATTTCCAGATATCCCGACTTTACCTCCGCAGCTCCGTCGATGCGCGTGGCACCCTCTATGGGGCGGTAATA
>JAIDME010000224.1 GCA_029050705.1 Acetatifactor sp. | reverse complement strand
CAGCCGTCATATTAAGGACAGGAGTATTCAAAAGTTTTATCGGACGATCTGCGTGGGAGAAATCCGCCGTGAGACCACTTTGCGGGGCTATCTGGAGAAGGACAGCCGAAAAAACAAAGTGATCATCAGGGAAAACACCGGGGCTTTGAAACATGACCGTCAGGATTATATCGAAACAGTTTATCACCCGCTGACTGCGTCCGGCGGTTACACTCTGCTGGAGGTGGAACTGATCACCGGGAAGCCCCATCAGATTCGCGCGCATTTGGCAAGTGCCGGGCATCCGCTGATCGGGGATCATAAATACGGAGACAGCAGGACGAACCGGATTCTGCAGGAAAAGTACGGACTGACTTATCAGCTTCTTCACGCTTACAGAGTGGAACTTCCGGCCTTTGATGCCGACAGTGGCGCTAAAACAATCTGTGCCCCCTGCCCGGAGGAATTTCTGAAGATTATGGAAAGCCTGCACTTTAGCGGAAATTGGGATTAAAAGCAAAGAACATTTCACCATAAACATAAAACGGCTTTGGCAACTGGGGAGAAATATACAATGGCGACATGGAATTCCAGGGGCTTAAGAGGCTCTGCTCTGGAGGATATGATTAACCGTACAAATGAAAAATACGCCGATGCGGGACTTGCGCTGATTCAAAAGATCCCGACACCCATCACACCGATTCGGATGGATAAGGAGCACCGACAGATTACCCTGGCCTACTTTGAACAGAAGAGCACAGTAGACTATATTGGTGCCGTTCAGGGAATTCCCGTGTGCTTTGACGCCAAGGAATGTGCCGTGGACACCTTTGCCCTCCAGAATATTCATCCACATCAGGTAGAGTTTATGAAGCGCTTTGAACAACAGGGGGGCATTTCCTTTTTTTTGATCTATTACACCCACAAGGATGTTTTATTTTATCTTGCTCTTGACATGTTACTTTTCTTCTGGAATCGGGCGCAGGAGGGCGGCAGAAAAAGCTTTCGCTATGAGGAACTGAATCCCGCCTATATTCTGCCGAAGAAGCATGGAATTCTGGTTCCCTATCTGGATATTCTGCAAAGAGATCTGGAAGACAGAGGCATGGCGGAGACGTAAAATTAAAGCTGGAAACAGCTATTAAAAATTTATTGAAAAGACATTTGACAATTTGAGTCATTTCCGATATACTACATATAATTTATTTCTCTACCACA
>JAIDME010000223.1 GCA_029050705.1 Acetatifactor sp. | reverse complement strand
TCTCTGTATGATATAGCTGCCCGCTGCGGTGTGTTCGCCAAGACGGACATTCAGCCCCTGATCAATGAAGGAGCAACCAAGGAAGACCTGTCTGCCTCCATCTTTCAGGCGGTAGTGAACCAGACCATCTCCGGCCTGGCCTGCGGTAAACCCATAAGAGGGCACGTAGCATTCCTCGGAGGCCCCCTGCATTTCCTTTCAGAATTGAAAGCTGCCTTTATCCGCACCCTGAAGCTGGACGGGGAACATATTATCGCCACGGACAACTCCCACCTTTTTGCCGCTATCGGCTCCGCGCTGAACGCGGACAGCAAGGTTTCATTTACTATGGAGGAGATGGCGGGCAGGCTTTCCTCAGAAATCAAAATGGAATTTGAGGTAGAGCGCATGGAACCCCTGTTCGCGGACCGGGAGGCATACGACAGTTTCAGGGAGCGCCACAGTCGTCATCACGTGGGCACCGCAGAGCTCTCCTCCTACAGAGGCAATGCCTTTCTGGGGATAGACGCGGGCTCCACCACCACAAAAATCGCACTGGTGGGCCAGGATGGCTCACTGCTCTACTCCTTTTACAGCAGCAATGACGGAAGTCCTCTGAAGACTGCAATAGGCTCTCTGAAAGAGATTTATGAGAAGCTGCCGGAGGATGTGCACATTGTGCGGGCATGCTCCACCGGCTACGGCGAAGCGCTGATGAAGGCCGCTTTCCTGTTGGATGACGGCGAGGTTGAGACCGTTGCACACTACTATGCCGCCGCCTTCTTCAATCCTGAAGTTGACTGTATTCTGGACATCGGCGGCCAGGACATGAAATGTATCAAGATCAAAGATCAGACGGTGGACAGCGTGCAGCTCAACGAGGCATGCTCCTCCGGCTGCGGCTCCTTCATAGAAACCTTTGCAAAATCCCTGAACTACAGCGTCCAGGACTTTGCTCAGACCGCCCTCTTTGCGGAGCATCCCATCGATCTGGGAACACGCTGCACCGTATTTATGAACTCCAAGGTTAAGCAGGCTCAGAAGGAAGGTGCCAGCGTGTCGGATATTTCCGCAGGACTGGCCTACTCCGTCATCAAAAATGCCCTGTTCAAGGTCATCAAAGTATCCGATGCCTCCGAGCTTGGCAGAAACATTGTAGTCCAGGGCGGTACCTTCTATAATGACGCCGTTCTGCGCAGCTTTGAAAAAATTGCGGACTGTGAGGCAATCCGCCCTGACATTGCAGGCATTATGGGCGCTTTCGGCGCTGCACTGATCGCAAGAGAACGCTATGAGGAGGGTACACAAAGCAGCATGCTCTCCTACGAAAAACTTTGTGCCCTCCAGTATGAAACCAGCATGGCAAAGTGCAGGGGCTGTACCAACAGCTGCCGCCTTACCATCAACAAATTTTCCGGCGGACGTCAGTTTATCTCCGGCAACCGCTGCGAACGCGGCATCGGCGGTCAGAAAAATGCAAACAATGTGCCGAATCTGTTCGAATATAAGCTTCAGAGACTCTTCTCCTATCCTTCCCTGGAGCCCACCGAGGCGCCAAGGGGCTCGGTAGGCATTCCGAGAGTCCTGAATATGTATGAAAATTATCCCTTCTGGCATGTATTTTTTACCAGACTCGGATACCGCGTGGTGCTTTCTCCCAGCTCCAACCGCAAGATTTATGAGCTTGGCATTGAGTCCATCCCCAGCGAGTCGGAGTGTTACCCCGCAAAGCTCGCCCACGGCCATGTGACCTGGCTCATCAGACAGGGCGTGGACTTCATTTTCTACCCTGCCCTGTTCTATGAGAGAAATGAGGTACCGGAGGCAAACAACCATTACAACTGCCCCATTGTCACCTCCTACTCCGAGAATATCAAAAATAACGTGGAAGAGATCTCCGGCGGCGGCTTCCGGCTGCGGAATCCTTTTATGTCCTTCCGGGATATTGACACCGTGACCCAGGCCCTGCTCAAAGAATTTTCCGAACTCCCCGCTCAGGAGGTTCGGGATGCTGCGCAGGCGGCGTGGACGGAGCTTGAAGCGGCCCGGAAAGACATACAGAAGAAGGGTGAGGAAACCCTGAAATATCTGGAGGATACGGGAAAGCGCGGCATTGTTCTGGCAGGCCGTCCCTATCACATTGACCCGGAGATCAACCACGGAATTCCCGAGCTGATCACCTCCTTCGATATGGCGGTACTGACGGAGGATTCCATCTCTCACCTGGGCAGCCCGGAAAGGCCTCTGATCGTCTCGGACCAGTGGATGTACCATTCCCGGCTCTATGCCGCCGCAAGCTATGTGAAGCATAAGGATAACCTGGATCTTATTCAGCTGAATTCCTTCGGCTGCGGTCTGGATGCCGTAACTACAGATCAGGTAAACGACATTTTATCCGGCTCAGGTAAAATATATACCTGCCTCAAAATTGACGAAGTAAATAATCTGGGGGCGGCAAGAATCCGCGTCCGCTCCCTGCTCTCCGCCATCAAAGTACGGGAGAAGCTGCACAAACAACGCACCCTGCACTCCTCCGCCATCGAAAAGGTGCCCTTTACCGAAGAAATGCGTGATAAATATACCATCATCTGCCCCCAGATGTCTCCTATCCACTTCGAGATTCTGGAACCCGCTTTCAATGCCTGCGGTTATCACTTTGTTGTGCTGGACAATGACAACAGGCATTCTGTGGATGTGGGCTTAAAGTATGTAAACAACGATGCCTGCTACCCTTCCCTGCTGGTGGTGGGGCAGGTTATGGAGGCACTGCTCTCCGGAAAGTATGATTTAAACAAGACGGCAATTATCATGTCCCAGACAGGCGGCGGATGTCGGGCAACCAACTATGTGGGATTCATCCGGCGTGCCCTGAAAAAGGCGGATATGGCACAGATACCCGTCATCTCCCTGAACCTGGCGGGCATCGAGAGCAATCCCGGTTTTCATCTGAATGCGGATATGATGCTGCGGGCGGCCATGGGCGCTCAGTTTGGCGACATTTTCATGCGCTGTGTCTATCGCATGCGCCCCTATGAGACAGTTCCCGGCAGCGTGGATGCAATGCATCAAAAATGGCTGAAAACGACACAGGACTTTGTCTCGGGAAAGCACCTCAGCCTGTTTCGTTTTAACCGTCTATGCAGGGACATCATACGGGACTTCGACAGCATTCCCGTCCTGGATACAAAAAAGCCGAGAGTCGGCATTGTGGGAGAGATTCTGGTAAAATTCTCCCCTGCCGGAAACAACCACCTGGTGGAACTGCTGGAAAGCGAGGGCGCTGAGGCTGTAGTGCCTGACCTGATCGACTTTATGCTCTATTGCTTCTATAACCAGCTGTACAAAGCAGAGAACCTGGGCACAAGTAAAAAATCCGCCCGGAATGCCAGACTGGGAATCTGGGCGATTGAGCGTATATTGAGAGGTGCATCCGTAAAGGAATTCAGGAAAAGCAGACACTTTACACCGCCCACTCCCATCAGGGAGATTGCAGGCTTTGCGGAACCTATCGTCTCCATCGGTAATCAAACCGGTGAGGGCTGGTTTTTAACAGGTGAGATGGTAGAATTGATCCACGACGGCGTACCCAACATCGTATGTACTCAGCCTTTCGGCTGCCTGCCCAACCATGTGGTTGGCAAGGGAGTCATCAAGGCTCTGCGCAAAACATATCCTGCGTCCAACATCGTAGCCATTGATTATGACCCCGGTGCCAGCGAGGTAAACCAACTGAACAGAATCAAGCTGATGCTTTCCACGGCGGTGAAAAATCTGGGGTAACGTGAAAAGAATAAAATTAAAAAAACAGGCGATACATATCGTCTGTTTTTTTATGCACGGGAAACGTTGTTTCTATAGACTGCCTGGCTGCCCGCCACATTTCATGATACCGCCTCTGCTCTGCTGTCCAGATACTGCTGCAGTACTGCGGCGACCTCATCCGGCTGTAATCCGGCATCTGCAATCAGATCGCTGACTACCTCCAATTCCTTCATCTTCTTCTCCTGGTAAAGTTCCTCCAATTCCCTCTTCTCTGACTCCACACGAGTCATCAGCGCCTCAATCAGTTCCTCCTTCGCCGTGATCTTCTCCTCCAGTGTCTTGCGTTGTCCTCTTGCCATAGCTGTCTCCTTTCACAGTGATCAGTGTATTACAATCCTGTTTACATTATATGGACAAGATGGAAAAATATTCATAAATTTTTACTGTGTCTCAATATATTGCTGGATGGCAAGGTTATTCTCCGCAAGCCGGCATCCTAAAATATATTCGTTGCTGCCCTTTTTGCATCGCATGATGCATGCCTGTACCGTGCGAGCCTTCGGGATGGGAAGATCGGGAATCGTGACCGTTATCATTTTCTTTTCCGCCGCTTCAAAATCCGGATCTGTGGAGGTAAATGCCATTCCGTTGGCGCTGATATCAAGCATTTTTCCCTGATATGCCTTCGGATTTCCATCAATAACGATCTGGCAGGGGCAATGAATATCCAGTCTCGGATTTTTCTTGCGCTTCATTACTTTCGGGTTGGAATTCGTCACTGCCCGGTAATATGTAACTCCGCCCTCCGCGATTTCAAAAACATTGACATTCGTCCAATGGTAAAGAACATTTCCCAGAATCATCTGCAGTTGAAATCGTACAGAACTGTCCGTGTTCTTCGGAATGGTCTTGGGACGAATGTCTATCACTGCCTCCATACCCTGCTGGCGCACCACCTGACCATAATATTCCCTGTCGGGCGAACCATCCCTGTCCAAAGTGATAATGGAGACTTTGCTGCCCGGTTTGGCATCATGAATCCCCATAAATCCGCTGTCCCCCAGCCGTACCACCAGGTTACCTACGGAAGCCTCGATTTTACCTACGTTCACGGTAGTCTGCTCATATTTCTCCAGCATACTCTTGGCATTGTCGGAGGCATTTTCCACATAACTGCTCATCACGGACATGGCATCGGACATCTGCTGCATATTTTCCACCATGCTCTGATTAGACTGCTCCACCTCTCTCACAGCGCTGTCAATGAGCGAAATATTGCTGTTCAGCTTTTGTGAATCATTGGAGATACTGACTACGCTGGCGTTTACCTCTGTGATTTTCTCCAGATTCAGTTGAATGATTTCGATCACCTTTTCAATAGCTTCCGTCATTCTTGCGGAAGTGGCCTCCAGACGGTTCAGGGCATTCATGATACGTGCGGAAGAATTTTGTGTTTCATCACTCAGCTTGCGGATTTCATCAGCCACCACGGCAAAGCCGCGACCCGCCGCTCCGGCCCTCGCCGCTTCGATAGATGCATTCAGGGAGAGCAGATTTGTCTGGGATGTAATATCCTCAATGGAGACAGTCTCCTCCTTTACCTTGGCAAACTCTTCCGAGAACTCTTTTACAATGCTTCCTACATCGTTGGACAGATCTGCCATGGTGTGGGTAGACTCCACTACCATTGCCAGCTCCTGTGAGCTTGCCCCCGCATGATTGTTTGTCTCGTTCACCAGCAGCACCATTTGAGAAATCATGGCGGCTATATTTTCCACCTGATTCTGTATATCGCTGGTCATATGTATGGAAGATTCCGTTTTCCCGGACAAAACAGCGTTCTGCTCCGTCAACTCCTCCATATTTCCCACTACTGTATTTGCACTGTGCTTGTTCTCGTCAGCAAGATCCCGGACTATGGTGACACCGTCCACGATCTCCGTACTGGCGGTTTTCACCTGCTCCACAGTAGAGAAAATAACATCTGTATTCTTACTCTGGTCGGCTGTCTCAGCCTGTTTTGTCCTGTTGTTCCTGGAAAAAAGATTTTTCATAGGTAAACCTCCGAAGTATTTCCCGGATTGCTAATTAAAGCAATCTCTTACAATTCATAAGGGGTCATCTGGTACACGTAATAATTAAGCCAGTTGCTGTACAGGTTATTGCTGTGGGAGCGCCACTGGAGCAGAGGGCGCTTCTCCGGGTCATCCCCCGGATAATAATTCCAGGGAATCTGAATCGGCAGTCCCTTGTCCAGATCCCGGTGGTAC
>JAIDME010000222.1 GCA_029050705.1 Acetatifactor sp. | reverse complement strand
ATGACGGCGCCATTTTCCTTTAATCCATGGGTCACGTCAGTGCTCTCTAACAGTCCGTCATCCACTACCACAACATAGTCGGGGTCATAAATATTGGAATGAACCGTCACAGGCTCTGTGCTGATCCGATTGTAAGCGGTGATCGGCGCTCCCATGCGCTCCGGACCGTATTCCGGAAAGCCCTGTACAAATTTTCCTGCCTTGAACGCTACATCCGCCAGCAGAAGCGCTGCGGTTTTTGCCCCCTGGCCGCCTCTTCCGTGCCATCTGATCTCTACTGTATTTTTCATGTTTGCTCCCATCTGCGTGCATTGGCACGCATACACATCTATGTGCTGCTGTACAATCGAGCAGAGAAGATTTCTTCTCCTGCCCGCCGCGCGGGCCGCATGCTGCAAAGCAGCTAAATTCCACATGCGGCCCTTTGCATAAAAAATGGCTTCCACCGCAAACGGTAGAAGCCTTCTTTTTCTTCTTATTCCATCTACGACATACCACCATATGCGTCCTCTTTTACGGAAGGAATCCGTCAGCATCTACTTGCATACCTGCTTTGGTGCTGCAACTCAGGAGGGATTTTCCATAAATTCTACTCGTACCGCTTCTCAGCTTACACGGCTCTCTGTAACTTTTCGAAAATATGTACTCGCTCCGTCATCGTTTTTATAAAATTGATTCTTCATTATTTTAATAATGATTCACAGGATTGTCAACAATTTTCGATTATTTTTTGAGACTTAACTAAAGTGATACTCTGAAATTATATGGAGACGATACGGCATGTCTTTTGGTTCAATGTTAATTATATCTGTTTTCGCTGCTTGTGTGATATTTCTATTTTTTTTACAATAATATCAAATACTAAAGTTCATACGAAAGGAGAATAAGAAAATGAAACATATAACAACAAGGCAATTTAGTGTATTGGCAGACTGCGGAAAAATCTACCGGTTTATGCTGGAAATATATGAGCGTGACTGGAGAAACGGTGTGCCTGCCCCTTTTTTTGAATATGCTTTTTCATCTTTTGCATATTGGATGGATATCACGTATTCTTATAAAAATCGTATTTGGGAGGATGACGGTAAGATTGTGGCATTTTGCTTTTACGAATCGCCTGTGACGGATATTTATTTCAGCTTGAAGCCCGGATATGAGGAATTAGCGTCAGAAATGATTGCATATGCTGATGCTCACATGTCTATAAAAGCCGAAAAAATACAACTGATTCTTTTTGGAGGACAGGACGCATTGATGAACGCTGCAAAAAAGGCAGGATATGATCAAAAATCGGAAAGCTGGGATATGCAATTTGATTTTGAGGATGTATTGGACTATCCATTGCCGGAAGGGTTTCATTTTGTGGATCCGGAGGAATATGACATGGATAAGGGAAGTAAGTGCTGTTGGAAAGGATTCGATCATGAACAAAATGAGGGTCCATGGAATCACCAATATGAGCAAAGCGATTATTTACTGGAGGTGGCACCACACGCAACGACGAATCTGGCAGTTACTATTGCCGATGAAAAGGGAGAGTATGCCTGCTATGCAGGAATGTGGTGGACTCCCGAAAATAAACTGGCTTATATGGAACCTCTTTGCACAATTCCGGAATATCGCCGCAAAGGGCTTGCTGCCGCTGCTCTGTCAGAATTGTATCGAAGGACGAAAGCGTTGGGAGCAACGCATATGACAGGTGGAGATAATGGATTTTATAAAGCAGTCGGTTACAAACCTGCAGTAAAGTGGACTCGCTGGACAAAACAGTAAATGGAGGTCTCTTTGCTGATTAAAAATTTTTACTTTGTTGCTGATCATATATATGAGAGGAGTTTGTCTTTGATCAGCCATTGATAATCGTCAGTAAAAAAATATTTGCATAGACTTTTCTTCTTAAATCATTGCGAAATGATGGGAGAAAAATGGCTCCTTTTTGGTAAGAATCAAGATATGAAAAATTGAATGCTTGAGTTATCGGCTTATAAATAAGTGCGGGACAGGGAAGGACAATAGAGGATAAAAAAATAGGATAAACAGTATATAACACTTGACAACAGTTAGAAACTGTTATATACTGTTTATCAGGAGGAAGGATAAATGCGCATTATAATAAACAGTTCTTCCATGGTTCCCATATATGAACAGATTGTAGATCAGGTAAAAACCCTTATCCGCAATGGGGAATTGAAGGAACAAGAGATTTTACCTTCTGTACGGACGCTGTCAAAGGATCTGAAGATCAGTGCACTGACCGTCAAAAAAGCCTACGACAGCCTGGAGGAGGAAGGATTTGCCGTGACGATTCACGGAAAAGGAACCTATGTGGCAGCGGTGAATACCCAGCTCCTGCTGGAAGAACAAAAGAAGGAGCTGGAAGCAGATCTGGAAATGGCTGTCCAGAAGGGCAGGAGATATGGAATAAGCGATGAGGACATCAGGAGCTTATTTGACTTGATTCTGGAGGGTTGACTATGTTGAAAATCGAAGGGTTACAGAAGCGCTACGGCAGTTTTCTGCTGGATTGCTCGCTGGAGCTTCAGCCGGGCTGTGTAACCGGCCTGATCGGACAGAACGGTGCCGGAAAAAGTACCACATTTAAAGCAATTTTGGGGCTTATCAGGACAGAATGCGGAAACGTTCAGGTTTTGGGGAAAGACAGCGCCATGCTGGGGGCGGAGGAGAAACAGGAGATAGGTGTTGTCCTGTCAGATTCCGGCTTCAGTGGATACCTGACCATCCGGAGCATCATTCCCATACTGGAGGCCATGTACGAAAGATTTGACAAGACTTTTTTCAAGGAGCAGGTCAGAAAATTCGGATTGCCGGAGGATAAGAAAATAAAAGAGTTTTCCACAGGAATGAAGGCGAAACTGAAGGTATTGACTGCTATTTCCCACAATGCAAGATTGCTGATCCTGGATGAACCTACAGCAGGTCTTGACGTGGTGGCAAGGGACGAACTGCTGGAAATGCTGCGGGATTTCATGGAGAAGGATCAGGGTAATTCCATTCTGATCAGTTCCCATATTTCCGGGGATTTGGAGAGCCTTTGTGATGATGTCTACATGATACATGAGGGGAAGATCATCCTTCATGAGGATACTGACATACTGCTGGACGAATATGCTTTGCTGAAAATGGAGGAGCAGCAGTATGAAGCCCTGGATAAGCGATATATTTTGCGTCGGAGAAAGGAAAGCTATGGATATAGTTGTCTTACTGACCAGAAACATTATTATATGGAGAACTATCCGAAGCTGGCCATAGAAAAGGGATCCATTGACAATGTGGTTACAATGATGATTCGAGGTGCTGCGTTATGAAAGGCTTATTGATTAAAGATATCAAACTGATGGCGAATATGAAGAACTCTCTATTGCTGATTTTGCTGATCGCGGTGGGAATGTCGGCGTACTTGAGTGATGCTTCCTTCCTCATTGTGTATTTGGGACTGCTCGGCACCACATTTACCGCCAGCACCATCAGCTATGATGAATATGATAACGGATATACGTTTATGTTTGCTTTGCCGATCACCAGGGAGGCTTATGTGGTTGAAAAATATGGTTTCGGTCTCATCATGAGCGGAAGCGGGTGGCTGCTGGGCCTGATCCTCGCCGTGGTTTCAGGTATATTAAAGGGAACAATGGCCCCTGCGGATACCGTTATGGCAGCGCTGCTGATGCTGCCTGTGATTTTGATCTTGTTGTCTGCAATGATTCCGTTCCATATGAAGTTCGGCGGGGAAAAAGGCAGGATAGCCCTGATCGGTGCCGCAGGCGGCATGTTTATCATTTTTTTCGTGGCGGTGAAAATTATGGCAGGGATGAATCTGGATCTGGATGCTTTGTGGGAAAGTCTGCCGATATTGAGTACAGGTGCAGTGTTGACGGGAGCGATTGCCTTTGGAATCGTGGTTTTGGTTCTTTCCTGCAGGATCAGCATATCCATTATGAAGGGGAAGGAATTTTAATTCTGATAACGGCTCTTTTAGGTCTTTGCGGGCATTCAGAAAAGGCAGAAATAAAAGGTTGAGAAGTTGTTGATATGATCAGAAGTGTGGGGCGCAGCGGTTGTTACGTCCCATATTTAATATTGGTAATCGGGAGAGTGGGGTGATATAATCAAATGGATGTCCGAACTGAGATATCAACATGACGAAATTTGGATTCCTGTAGCGGAAAGGATTTGAATATGGACAAACAAATTTGCGAATGGTTATTAGAAGATGAAAATCCTGAAGTAAAACTAAGAACATTAAAAGAGTACTTGAAATATGATGATAAACATCCGGAAGTAATAAGATCCAGAGAAACTTTAATAAAGTCAAAAGTATATGTAAGCATTATAAAAAAGTTACGTTCTGACAAAAAATGGGATAAATTCGATGCACTTATGGCATTAGCAGAATGGGGGCTTACCAGAAAGGACGTTGGTGAAGAAATTGATAAAGAAGTATTTGGCCTGATCGAAGAAACAAATTTCAAAATGGCATGTGCAGAACCTTTTTTATTAAGAGATCTGGTAAAACTTGGTTACTATAGTGAGTCTGTTGTAAGAGAAGAAATTTTGTCTATGGTCAGTTTAATAAAAGATGATGGGGGATTTGGTTGTATCAGCAGAAACAGAAAGATCAATGATCCCAAGAAGCCTCATAAGAGTTGTGCAAGACTGACGGTAGAATATCTGCTGTTGGCAGCAGAATTAAAATTGCAGGGAATAGAAATGGATTTCTACAGCGCGATAACCGGATATTTTTTAAAAAGAAATATCTTTTATCGCACAGATGATATGAAGACACCGATGGTCCAAGTTATGACGGAGACTTTTTATCCGCCTGACCCAATAAAGGTAGGAGTGCATAATATTGTTTATGCGTTGAGGGTGCTTGGTATTTCTTTGGATTCCGAAGCTATGAGATGTGGAATGGAAGTTTTAAATAAATATCGGCTGGCAGACGGAACTTACAAAATATCCGGTTATAAAGGTGCGCCTGCTTTTAAGCCTGGCAAGAAAGATGAAAAAAATAAATGGATTACGTTGTATGCATACATGACACAGGATTTCCAGGAAAGCAGCGATACAAGATGCCGGGGAAGAGATTTTTGACAGGGGACCCCGGCATAACTAAATTCGCGGGCATTTGTCGGATGCCCGCGACCGTTGGTTTATCAAATTTCAGGAGTTTTCTTCGGAAGCCTGGAAGTTTACTTTTGAGCTTACAATCGGTTAGTGGGAATTCGCAGTATCTGACCGATATTCAGAATGTCGCTGCTCAATCCGTTTAAACTTTTGATTGCACCGACCGTTGTGCCATACCTTTGCGCCAGCAGCCAGAGCGTATCCCCGGAGCGGACGGTATACTCAAAATAAGATCCGCCCGCAGATTCCGTCGTCGGAATTCTCAGTATTTGCCCAATGCTCAGGTTGCTGCCGGACAGCCCATTCAAATTTTTTATTGCGTCAACCGTTGTATTATATCTCTGCGCCAGCAGCCAAAGCGTATCCCCGGAGCGGACGGTATACTCAAAATAGGATCCGTCCGCAGATTCCGCTACCGGAATCCGCAGTACCTGGCCGATACTCAGATTATCGCCTGTCAGTCCGTTCAGGCGCTTGATCGCGTCAACCGTTGTATTAAACCTGCGTGCGATCAGCCAAAGTGTATCCCCTGAACGGACAACATATTCCGTAACGCCGGCATCGACGCCGGGTGGAATCACATTAGACACTCCCAGATAAGTATCATACAGTGCCTGCCATGTGCGCGGTCCCACTATTCCGTCGGGATTAAGTCCTGCCGCACTCTGGAATGCTGCAACCGCCTGCTGTGTTTCTCTTCCGAAATTACCGTCCTGGATTGGAGCCGGAATTGCAGAATTAAATTCGGATGCCACATTCAAAAGATACTGAAGGGTAATGACATCCTGCCCCGACGAACCCAGGCGCAGCACAGAACTCGGCGGAACAGTTCCAATCCCGAGGGAAGTACCTTCACTGTCCAGCTCGGCAAGTCTGGTCACAGAGGTATACAGATAGGAAAGCTTATTCCAGGTGGCCTTTCCGACTATTGCATCGGATGGCAGACTGAAAATGCTCTGAAACCTGGCAACCGCCGCCCTTGTGCTCTCTCCGAACACGCCTGTTTCATCTGTGATTGGGGGAATTGCGGGGTAATTGCGCCGAATCCTATCCAAATAAGTCTGAATCGTCTGTACATCAAGCCCTGTGCTTCCCAGCTTAAGCGCAGTCCCGGGATAGGAGGACAGAACTCCGGTAATAATGTTTGTCTCCGCAATCTCCACATCCTTTGGATAATAGGAACGCAGTATCTGCAGCGGGCTGAGTCCCTGATTTGCCAGCGAAACCGTCCCCCACTGTGACAACCCTTGGCAGGTCGAGGTGGTTCCGTTGCAGAACGATGTAAAATATGGTGCAGTCTGCCCCTGCCTGCGGACAAATTCATTAAAGATCTCGTCCACGATACGGCTGATGGATTCATAGATATTACGTCCATACACAAAATATTGGTCATAGGCAGTATTGTTTGTTATGTCAAAGCTGTAGCCGCGGCTTCTGTACCACTCGGTATAAACTCTGTTCAGTGCAAAAGTGATAATTGCATAAATATTTGCCCGCAGGGACGCATCCGGCCATGTAGGATATATTTCACTGCTGGCAACATTCTTTACATAATCGGGAAAGGACACCTGAACATTGGCTGCGGACGCGCCGGGACTGCCTAAGTGTACCGTGATTGGATTCGGAATGACTACCTGGCGGAGTATTCGTGAATCCGTAACGGGTCCTTTTTGGTTACGCTCTCCTGCCATGGAGACGGCGGGCATGCCGATCTGAATCTCCGTCACGGTCGGGGTGCGCTGCATCTCACGCATCGGAACAAATTCGATCGGCTGAATGGCTGTCTCTCCTTCCAGGATTGGAATACCGGTAATATGAACCGAATTAAAACCGTCTGCAAGTGCGAGCACATTATAACTGATGAAAGGTGTTCCGGAAAAATCCGGATTCAGGGACAGGGATCTGTCCAGAGTTTCTAAAGTAATCCTTTCTGTTTCCCCGCTTTCATCCGTTGTCACATCATAAATTCTCTGCTCCTGATCATCCATGATCCGGATCTGTACTCCACTGAGCGGAAGTGCGTCATGCGCTGTCCGTGCCTGTATGATTAAATAACCGATAGCCATAAATGATAGATTCCTCCTTCAAAGCCCTATACAATATAGACTATGAAGAAAAGGTGATTTCAGTTACTTCATTTTGGTAAGTAACTATCTCAGTTCAGAGAACCTGCCTGCCCGGCGAGAGTATGGTGTAAGTTATTGAGAAGTTACCCATAGGAAGAGAAACAATGACCGAGAATATTAAGGTATTTACGCAAAACAGCATCCAGATTACTGACAGGGACAGACAGATATATATTGATCCTTTCCAAATGCGTGAGGAGCCGTATGATGCAGATTACATTCTTATCACACATGATCACTATGATCATTTTAGCCGGAGGATATAAAAAAGGTCGCAGGCAGCAACACGATATTGATTGTACCTGAGAAGATGCAGAGCAAGGCGAATGAGGCTGCTGATCTTGTGAAAAGAATTATTACCGTGAACCCCGGTGTCTATCGTGACATTGATGGTTTGGAGATTGAGACGGTTCCGGCGTATAACATCTTAAAACCGTTTCATACTAAAAATGCTGAGTGGGTGGGATATATCCTCCGGGTAGATGGTAAGCGAATCTATATCGCCGGGGATACAGATGCAACCAAAGAAGCAAAGACGGTAAAATGTGATATTGCGCTTGTACCTATTGGCGGGACATACACGATGGATGCAAAGAAAGCGGCGGAGCTTGTGAATACGCTTCGTCCGAGTGTTGCGATTCCTGTTCATTATGGAAGCATAGTTGGGAAGCCCGGCGATGGGGAAGTATTTGCGGATAATGTGTAAGATTCGATCAAGGTGGAGTTTAAGATTACATTTTAATACACCAAAAAAATCCCTTAATGCTGTTTCTCAAGTAAGTCGAGTATAGTAAAATGGAAGCGAGGAAAGGAGGTATACGCTTATGATGAATACCTCAACTGTCTGGGAAACGGACAACTAACCTCGATAAGCGCATCCCATATTAGGCTCTGCGCATACTATATAAGCGGCTCGGTCTTAGGATCGAACTGCATTCATAATAGCATGTTGGATTGAAAAGGACAGGGATGCGAAGCATCGCTGCCCAATAGTAACTTCAACAGCTAATGAAATAAATATGACAATAAGATGTATCTCTGATACATTTTCAGAGAGACACTTTATTGTCGGGGCGGCGACTTGGCGGGGAGATGGGCAGGGGGCGCGCCGACGGCGCGGGGGTGGGAATGGTACCATCATCTCACCCCCAATAGAGTATATTAAAATAATTCGTCTAAAAGACGGGCTTTGAGTTGGTTTAAGCGATATCTTGAAAATCCAAAATCTTCTTTGAGTTCTTTGTTGGAAAATACATAGCCTGTGGGCATCATAAGTCGATTGACTATTCTTAATTCTGTTTCGGTCAAATTCAACTGAGATATGGCTAAAGTCAGTTCAACAGAAGAGTAGCCGGTATCAACTTTGCTATCTGCAGTGCTGGTGAAGGTGTCAGTATTGTCTTCAGTGCTGATGACTGAACCAAGGATCCCCATGCTTTCAAGGCAGTAAATGAAGTAAAAGTCAAAAGCCTTAGGAATGGTAATGTTTTTGCAGGAGATGATGTCACTTTCCTCGATAAAAAAGAGATGAGAGGAGAGCATACTGTCATGTTTTCCTGCATCATGTGCTTCTCGCATAAAACAGTCCAAATTATCGGCATCCAATGAATACTTTTCAATCATGTAAGAGAACTTCGTGTAATAGATAAGTTCGTTACGATTGAACTTAAAAGGGCGCATTTCACCTGCGAGTGTTGTAAGGTATTCAAAGAGCCTTTTGTCCAAATAGGAGAAAGAAAAATGGGAGCCCGGCTGGAAGCTGGAAAGAACTATAAGGAGTGCTTCCATCAAGGTGCTGTCAATGTCGTCATTTTCTAAATATCTGGTGTAAACCTTTTTGTTACGTTTAAAGCTGTAAAGCTTTCGGGCAAAGAAGCACAGGGCGAAAGGTGTTGCAGCATTGCAGTCCTGCTGAAAAAGGCCGATTAAAGTCTGAATATCAGCGGCACTGTAGAACAAGGTGTTTTCATTGATATACTGATCAAATTCTGCAACGGTAAAGTTAGGATTTACAGAGCAGCAGGAATTGATAAGGGAGTAAACACGGTTCCTTACAACTTCTATGTACATTTTCAGATTGCCGGACAAAGAATAGGTCTTTACAAATTTGATGGCCAACGTCTCTGCAGCATCTTTGAACTCTACAGGAATCATGGAAGGTGCACAATGAAGAAGAGCGGCAAATACTTTGTTTAACATAGCGATAATCCTCCTGAAATTTTGAAGGGGTGGAGAATCACTGCAAAACAGACCTGAGGGCGCACTTGTCCCAGCCATTTTGGATATTCTCCAAGTGGTTGAGAACCGGCCTCCGACAGGTCTGTTCATAAAGGTTACTATTCAGTTGTGCCTTACACAGGGTCGGATAGCTGCAGCATCACTGTGTAAGGGTGGGACAGAGCATATAAAAAAGCCGTCAGTAAGATGTTGAATTTCTCAATCATCCTACCAACGGCTTTGCTCACAGAGGCAATGCTCATTGTAGAAAATGTGAACAGTGCTGGTTGACTATATGCGTTTGCAGAGATGTCAGCCTAGATGTTCATTGCAGTTGTACTATTGCGCTTTCGAAGACGCAAATGGTGAAAGCTCATTAAGCAAATAATCTACGGAGAATATATCTTCCTGTCCGCGAATCTTGATAATGATTTGGTTTTGAACTCCGTTGTAATAGATGTCACATATTTTGTGATTTGTGGGAGTCCTGATTGTTTGAACAAATCTTCGTTCTTTTGAACTCATGTTTCTTCCCTCCTCCATGAGTGTGGCTGGGTTGACAGTTTCGGTGTTAAATCGAGTTATGCTCATCTATAGATAGTAGAGTGCTTTCCGATTGTGGAAATTCTGAATCTATAGTCAGCAGACTTGTTTGTGCCCCGGTTTTGCAGTGGATAAAATATTCTTCCTTTAACTCTCGTTGTGTGATATCAATGAGTAGAAGAGAAATATCCATGTCCAGCTGCAGGTCTTTGACACGATCCACAATAACCTGATATAGCACAGGGTTTGTAAATACAAAGGTGAGTCGGTCAAATACAAGATACCCCAAATTTACAGCACTGATAATAATCAGCAATTGCCGGATCATTCGGTCAGCTTCAATGTTTTCTGACTTAGAATACTGTCTCCAGAAAAGAAAGTCCCATTTTTTAATGGATTTCCCGTTTATAGCAGTGGTATTTACTGACCAGGACGGATGGTAAGATAAACCTAAGATATTAGTATTTTCCTGCTCAGCGCTGCGTTGACACTGATAATGATGCTGAAGAATAGAAGCAGTGATCAATCCGATCGTTTCATTATCAGAGAGGGGAGGCATGGAATTGTTGCCAAGAGAACCCTCACCACCATTTGCTGCCAGTAGACGTTCGAAGGTTACACCAGACTCTGGAGCAGCATGATCTGCTACTTTTCGCAAAAATTCTTTTGTACATGGTTTGACATTGTGACCATTTACAAAGCGGGAAAATGTTGCGGTACTGATACCGCATTCCTCACAGAACTTTGCACCTGTCCGGTGCGGACCTTTTGCAGAAAGCATTAGATCCGACATGAGCTTGGAATTATACTCTCCGGGCTTTAATCTTTTCGTATTCTTCATTTGTCATTCCTCATTTCCTATATTCAGTTTTGGATGCTGACATTATGATATCATTAAAACTAGTATCTGTCAATAAAAAATGAAATAAAATTTTAGTATTAGGAATAAATTAAAATAGATATGAAACCAAAGAGGGCGAAAATCGCATAAAATAGGGAAATATATAGAATAAGGCAAATGATTAAAAATTAGTAATGGAAATACTTGACATTATGACACGACGGTGATATGCTATATTCGAGGTAAGGAAGTTTGCTATTTACCTTATACTATTAACCTAGATCGCATCAGGAGGAGGTAAAAGAATATGGCGTTGGCCGTAACACATACCAACAGCAAACCGGTCAACAATGATGCGGAGATGAATTGTGCCATTGTTCCACTGATTAAAGAAATTATCGGTAGAAGGAAACTTTCGGAGTTTTGTGAGGCAAGCGGGTTGTCCCTCGGATATGTTTCGCGTTTGTTAAATGGGAAGCTTACAACGAAACCCAGCATTCGTACTTTGGCGAAAATTTCATGCTCTAACACATTGCTGGATAGTGAAGAAATTTTTTGTGAGTTGTTGAAGCTTAGTAATATTAATCTTGATACAGAGAGCATCCGGAGAGAAATTCGAGTAGTAGAACAAACTTCGAAAGTGTTGGAAGTTGAACGTGATCATGCTTCTGTGGCCAGGTATGGGTCGTTAAGAACAGGGGCTGAGGCAATCGGATTACTTTTTTCCACATTGATTGCCCAAGGTATCAATCTCCATCCGGTTGGCGGAATTCGACCTAATGATGGTCTGGAATTTCAGATGATGGGATATCAATACGAAAGTGTGGTAGCAATTCCCGGTTTTTGCGGTTACAGCCATCAGCTTGTACTTACTGAAAGAGACATTTTACAGCATTTATTGAGGTATGTGTCGAATCAGCGTAATTTGAAATTGTATCTGGTATTGGTGGATGATAAAGACATTTACACCTATATGTCCGAAGTTTTGGATGACGCTGCAAATGTGGCGGGCTGTGTTTTGTTGGCTGACAGTGAACACTCAAGATTCGTGGAGCAGCATTTCAACGGGACGGCTAGTAGGAACATGGAAGCGTCTTTAGATTTTGTCAGATGATACAAAATACTTATTATTGGAGGCGAAAGGCTGCACATGAAATTGAATAATCATGTCCAACAGCCGGAAGGTCACTTTGATAATTGTTCAACTGAATCCTGTAAGATTCTTGTAGATGTAACATGTCAGATCGAGGAAGCTGACTGCGAGGATCGTACTATGGTGTCCAGGGCTCTTGCAAATGATGAAGAGTGCATTGAGAAGGACGCTGAAATTGAAGCTTACAAGCAACTCATTATTGAATTCATACTGGGTAACTTGGCTGAGGAACATGCAGACATAGTCACTGCCTATATCGCTTTGGTAGAGGAGCGGCATGAGGACACAAAAGCCATTGCTGACATGATGGTCTACGATGCTCGGTCAATGAATGAAACCAGATGATGATTACTTTGTGAGTGAGAAGAGGATAAAATTAAATCTATGAACAAGTATGAAGTGAACTACCGGAACCAATGTCTGCAGCCGGAAGGCTGCAGACGGAGGGGACAAGCAAGATTTCAGGTGTAGTCATAAGGGAACACATTGTAAAGAAAGGAGGATGTGAAGAGTGGAAACTCGTAACTTGTATTTTATTAACTGCGGAAGATGTGGCACAGGGAAATCCAGCGGTCTCATTGCTTCATTTGAAAAAATTTTAGAAGAGATATATCTCATTTGGGTAGAAGAGATAGAAAGAGAGCTGGAAGAGGCATTGCGGAGAGATTTGGCGAGAAAAACTGTTTGTTTTGTTCAGCATCTGGGTGTCAGTCCCATATGTTCACGGATGATCTGTAGAATTGATGAAGAGATTTGTGTAGAAAAACGATATGTATCTGTAGAATTAACAATAAGTGAACAAATAGAGAGCATAGAAAAGATTACTTTTTCCAGATTACATAGTCTATTTCAAAATAATATAGTGAATCCAGTTGATACATTAAAAAGTTTTGTTTATAACAATATTTCCGCATTTAAGAATTTACATGCCGAGGGACAAGTACGCTCTTTAATTCCACTAAAGAAGGAGACGTCGTTAAAAGAATTTGCAAATGAAAAACGACTGCATAGACCAGTTCTATTATTGTTATGCAAGAAGCGCGTTTTGCGTTCCAGCGTTAAAAAGAAGCAAATATGGAAGTGCAAATCAAATGGTACATTGAAAAATCTATATTATAAATGGACAAGCGTTTTTGCAAATTTGGTTATTATGCGGAGACTGGAGGATTCAAGAATATTTGTTTGAAGATTGATTTAAGGAGAACGAAATGGAATTATTAGAAAGGAGGAAAATGTGTATAATTTTTGATAGGCTCTATCATACATATCAAACAAATATAAAACAAATGACATTGATAAAAGCAAATGGAAATTGGAGAAACGGATTATGAGTAAAATACTAAGGAGGGTACGAAATGAAAGAGGGAACAATATGATTCTTGTTAAAGGATTATATTAATTGATGTTTATTCAACGATTAAAGATAAGTTTACAATGTGATATAAAGAGGGTGTTTGAACCATAAAAAGGACAAGCACCCTCTATTTTGTTGTTGAATTATTTTAAAGAGGCGACTGCTATGATAAGAGAAAGGGTGCACATTTTTCTCTTTACACAATTGGAAACCAAGATTTTTTATTCTTAAACGGCCCTAAATGTGTGAAAACACAATGGGGTTTTCTTTTTTATTCTAAAAACTTTATATTTCTTTTTTCTGTAGAGCCTGACCTGTGCAATTTATCTTGTGAAGGGTAGGAGAGATGCCCTACAGGAAGGAGAAATCAAATATGAAAACCACCAATTATCGGAACTATGGAAGTGAGGAGCAGACAACAGGCAGAAAGAAAAAGTCTGTGGTCCTTTTGACCGTGAGTATCATCATTTTGGTCTTGATCTGCCTTTGCCTGCGCTCCTGCCAGAGGGCGAGGGATGAGCCCATAACGCAGCCGACACCGGACAGAACCTATGAGACAGATTGGCAGAATCCGGTCAAGGATGAGCTGATTCCCATACAGGAAAACCAGAAATTAAATTTGATTATTTCTGATTGTTATCGGATTTCGGATGAAGAGCCTTGCTTTTATATCCGATTCCCGGAGGAGAACATTTTTGACGTGGCTTTTACGTTAAAGGATTCTGTAGGCAATGAGCTCTATCAGACGGATTATGTGGCCCTAGGCACAAATGTAGCCATTGATGTTACGGGAGCTATTCCCAAGGGGGGCAGACTGTGGATTGTCTGGTGTCCGTTTTTGACCATGAAACAGGTGCATTGATTTCCAATTGTACCACGATTGTGCTGAATATCAGCTACCAATAAGTAAAGGAGAGTGTGATCATGAAGAAAAACATCACAGCAGTAATAGCATTAGTATTCCTTTTTGGAGCGGTAATGATAAATTTGTACCTGTATAATGAGTACCTTATAATAAGTCAAGCGGTATATAATGCACATGGAGATGCCGCATTCGAGGACAATCTGGAGCAATACAACAGGGAATTTCGCTATAATCTTAAGATTGTGGCAGCTGTGGAAGGGAGGACAGTCACGGATAAGCTGGCACTCTACAATGAAGAACATAAGCAAGTGCTCCAGCATACACCGAGCAAAATGGCAATGGAGGAGTGCGAGAAGAATGCGCTCATCCTTGCCAAAGATTTGTATCTGGCACTGGACGGGAAGTGGGTGCAGCGAAACTGGAATATCATGGTATTCAGGGCTTCGGGAGTCGGAAAGACAAGATATTTCATCTCGCCCAATCTGCTGCAGCTATACAGCTGCTATATCATTACGGATCCGCCTCGGGAAGAGGAACAGAATTACGGGGAAGTACTGGTAAGGTATGGATATACCGTTATGAGAATTCCCACGGATGACATGACAAATTCAAATCGATTTAATCCGCTGTTTTATATTCGGACAACTTCGGATATTCTGGTGATTGTGAATGTTCTTCTGGAGAATACTCAGGAGGGTGACCGTAAGGGCGGCGGTGACTCCGATTTTTGGAGAAAATCCATTCAGGCCCTGCTTTGCTGTATTATAGGATATCTGTTGGAAGTGCTACCGCTGGAACAGAGAAACTTTTTCAAGGTGCGGGAAATTCTCGGAATGAACATCTTGAGTGAACATGCCGATGCGGATGAAGAAACAGATTTTGATCGGTTGTTTCAGGCATTGTGGGAGGTGAACCCTGTTTCCTATGCCTATCACCAGTATCTGACTTTCAAGAACGCTCCGGCGAAGACGGCGCTGAATATCCCGATTTCTGCGGCTGTGTTGATTTCTCAGTATGTGGATATTCTGGAGTTCAACAACCTGACCTACAAGGATGAACTAGAACTGGATAAGCTGAGTGAGGAAATGCTGGTGTTGTTTTTAAATATTTCGCTGGCTGACAGGACTAACAGCTGGATTACAGCCATCTTAATCTTGCTGTACTGCAAGGGAAAGGAGTGCATGGAGGCAGAGAGGCTGACTAATCTGGAACTTAAGATTACGGTCAGATGCCTGATCGATGAGTGCAAGAACATTGGAAAGATAGTGGGTTCTGCCAGAAAACGTGCGCAGGAAGTGGAAAGGAAGAAAAAGGAGGAAGCAGACAGAGACTGAAAAGGAGAGGGAAAACGGATTTGCAGATTTCTGACCAGACCAAGACCAAGGAACAAATTGCAAAGGATTTGGCTGAGAAAAAGAACTTTTCCGCCAGAATCAGACGGAGAAGCTGGGGAAGATGAAGGTCAGTCAGATGAGAATTTTGGATTCTTTTGATCCTATGCATGAGTTTGAGTAATAGTTTCTAAAATTGGTAGCATCACTAACAGAAGGCGACGGGGTACATGATGAGGTACATGATATGAGAGTATTGTCGGTGATGGGTAATTAGAAATGGAGATTGAAGCTCATGAGTCAAGCGTTTGAAAATTTGGCGGATTTGTGGGCTGATGAGAAGATATCGGAGCTACAAAAGCATATGACAGTTCAACAGCCAGCATAAGGAATGTAAATATAGAAAGCCTGTGGTATCCTTTGGGATGCCATGGGCTTTTTCTAGGTAAGAGTATGTCATGGCAATTGCTGTCATATATAACACTTTGGTGGTAAATAGGATGTAGAAATGGTATAATTAAGATAACCATTTCCGATTTGGTTAGATTCAAAAAAGGAGGTATCATTGTGAAAATAAATAAGTGCGTTAAAGAATCTTTTGTAGTAATCGGTAAGGAAGGCTCCACGTTAGATGGTGATAATTTTATTCAAAAGTTATGGGATGATGCAAACTCTCATTTTGCAGAGGTACAGCATCTGGCGAAGAAGGATGAAAAGGGGAATATTGGCGGAATATGGGGGGCGATGTCTGATTTTGCACGTTCCTTTAATCCGTGGGAGGATTTTAACAAGGGACTTTACCTTGCGGGAGTGGAATGCAATGATGAGGCGGAGGCTCCCAGTGGTTGGACAAAGTGGGTCATTCCCGGTTATGAATATATTTATGCAGAATGTGAAAATGGCGATACTTTTCCGAAGGTTATAGAGTATATGAAAGATAATGACATTCCGTTAGTTGGTGCGGTTCACGATTTTACCTGCCCACAGACAGGGAAAAATTATATGTTTTTTCCAATCAGAAAGTTATAAAGAATATTGGGAGGATGAATATGGATGAGAAAGTTTGTGGAGAAGTCAGACTTGTGGATAACATTTTACAGGCTGAGGATTTTGTAAGGCTGAGAATCGAAACAGGATTTGCCGAGATACCGGTGGAGCACGCTCGAAAGGCTTTGAAAAACGGGTTATTAAATGTTTCTGCAATATATAATGGAGAACTGGTGGGAATGGGGAGACTTGTCGGAGACGGAGCTATGTATTGGTATCTTCAGGAAATAATTATATTGCCGGAATTTCAGCGAAAAGGCATTGGAACCATGATTGTTGATCATTTAGTTGATTATGCAAAGGCAAATTCTGTTACCGGAAAATTTACAACGATCGGAGGTGTTTCGGCTAAAGGGAAAGAACCATTTTATGAGAAAATGGGATTTGAGATCATTCCAAATGGAATTAAGAAGATGATAGAAATTGATTAAAAAGAGTGTATGAGATAATTAACAGGGATTTGGAGGTATATATGCGATTAGGGGAAATTAGTTTATTAACAAATGATGTTGTTAAATTAGCAGATTTCTATAAGGCCCTGCTTGAAACGGATAATGACAGTAATGATGAAGTGCATCAGACAATAATTGCGGAAGAAACAATGCTGACAATTTATAATGATGGTTCAATAAAAAATAATGATAATCAAAATATGTGTATTGCATTTACTGTAGACAATATAGAGAAAGAGTATCAAAAGGTTTTAGCATTAGGGGCAGAAATAATTGAAAAACCAACTAAACGTCCATGGGGTGCCGTAAACATGCGTTTTTATGATCCGGATAGAAATGTTGTATATTTAAGGAGTTTTATAAATCTTGAGAATGTATGGGAGGAATGAGATTATGCTATTCATACAATATCCAAAGTGTTCTACCTGTCAGAAGGCTAAAAAGTGGCTGGATGCATATTTAACAACCAAAATAACTATATTTGTTTTCTCCACTGGCGCATAAAACGTTTATAGTGTAAAATTTTTTGCATATAGAAAGAGGTGATGCATAGATGTTGAGCCCAGAAAAATGTGGATTTAGCCATGTTAAAGGCCCCGGTGCCCATGCAGAATAGCAGTTATATAGAAATCTGTGTGGGCGGTTAAAGCTATATGATCTGCTGTTTCTGCAACTTGTTTATCATAGAATAAATAAGGAGTGGGAAAGATGAAGTATACAAATGCAGCAGAAATATTACCTTCCGGATTATTACGGGAAATTCAATGTTACATTGAAGGAGAGCTCTTATATATCCCGAAGTCTGAGTCAAAACAGGAGTGGGGTGCAGTCAGCGGCTCGAAAAGGTTTTATTCGGAAAGGAACAGTCGGATCAGAGAATTGTTTGCTGGCGGGGTGCCGGTAGAGGAACTGGCCGAAAAATTCGGACTATCCGGCAGTACTATTAAAAAAATCATTTATCAAAAAAGGTAGTATACGATGGTCTCCCGGAAATTATAATCGGTAACGGTTCGGTCATGAGTTGTTACTGTTTATAAATTCCGGGAGATTTTATATTGTTAAAATGACATTGTCCAAAATGATTATAGTCATTTTGAAGACTCGAAATATCCGGCTTTATATTATATAGTTTACTGTAACAGTTTGAATGCCGGCGGTGTGGAGAAGGTCAATGACATTAAACGAAATCAAAAAGTACAGAAAAAAAGATGCTTATTCATATTGCCTTGGTTCCTTTCCAACATTTGAACTGCTGCAGACCAGGCCGGAAACGGCAGAAATGATTTTGCTGCATTCGGATGCGAAAGCAGAGATTCAGAATAAGTTGAAGCAGGAGTGTGGAAAGGCCGGCGTAAAAATAGTATACAGTGACAGGCACATGGAAAAACTGCGTGATAAGGAAAACTGCGTTGTGATTGGTGTTTTCGGGAAATATCATTGCAGATTAGAGCATGATGCGAACCATGTAGTGTTGGTGAATCCGGGTGATATGGGTAACCTGGGTACGATCATCAGAAGCTGTGTGGGATTTGGCATTACCAATTTGGCGCTGATTGAACCGGCAGCTGATATTTTTCATCCCAGGGCAGTCAGAGCGTCAATGGGCGCGGTATTTAAAATAAAATTTGAGTATTTTTCGTGTTTTGACCAATATTATCAGGAATATGGCGGCGAGAGGGAACTTTATCCTTTCATGTTAAGCGGCGAGTATCAGCTTGGAACATTTGAGCATTCGGAGAATAAGCCGTACTCATTGATTTTTGGAAATGAGGCAAGCGGTCTGGATGCAAGCTATTTGAACGTGGGTAAAAGCGTTGTGATCCCCCAAACACATTCTGTTGATTCGCTGAATCTGTCATTGGCAGCAGGAATAGGTATTTATGAGTTCTGTAAAATTAATCGGAGGCAGAAAAATCAAAGTGTTGACTGTATATCACAATGAAGCGCCAGCACCTTCTTCTGGGCCGCCAGAATCTCTTCCTCCGTCCCGTTCCACTGTTTCATATCTTCATGAATAAAGTACAGTACCCTGTCCGACAGATTTGCCAGAAAAGCCCGGACAACTTCGCCGGACGCGCCCGTCAGTGCCGCCGTCAGGGTCACAGTGTCCAGGTTCCGCAGGATCAACTGAATTTCGAAATCTCCCACATGTACGAGTTCTTCCAGTAAATCCGTATTGTCCGAATATATTTTTTTGTCCATGTATTGATCCAGAATTTCCTGTCGCGCATATTTCAGCATTTCACTCATCCTCCCGTTTTTCTCTCTGTAATCTATCCCGATATAAGATGCAATCAGTTCCTGCAGAATCTCCGGAGATTCCCCGGAGAAAATCTTTCGAAGTACCGCCGCAATCATACTCCCCTCCGGGCGTTCAGCCTCCGGCAGAGTCGCTACATAATTTTCAAGGAAGCGAAATGCTTCTTCCGATTCCAGCTGCTTCATAAAAAGATTCAGGATATATGGAATTGCAAAAGCCAGAAATCTGCTTCCGCCTTTGAGTCTGGGAACATAGGATTCCATGGCAAGCAGTCCCTCCGCCCGGCTGATTTCACTGCATTTTAATAAATCTTCTCCTATCACCACGAGCCGGAGCTTTTTCTCATCATATATCCCGACACTTTCTACCGGTACCAGGGTTCTGCCCACCAGCTCATCAATGCTGCATTCAAATAAATCAGCCAGTGCCCACAGCATTTCAACACTGGGATTTGACAGATTTCGTTCCCACTTGGAAACCGCCGCCGGACTGATGTTTAGTACTGCCGCCAGCTGCTCCTGGCTCATCCGTTTTGCCATCCGCAGGGAATATATTTTTCCGCCCATAGCCACTCCGTAATGTTTTATGCTCTCCATGATGATTCCCTTTCTGCTGTAAATGATATAACAGCACCTGCAATTGAGATTTACAAGAAATAGTTTACTGCCTCATCTGCCTGTAGTCAAAGGATAAATCGTTGAGTTTTATAACCGGCGGTTTCAAAAATCATTGATTCAGAAAAGCATTGATTTTTTTCTCCACAGCAAGTATCATGAATATAATGAGTATAGTAAAAACAGGAGGATTTTAGAATGAACAATTTACCTCAGGTAAAGATCGGTATTGTTGCTGTGAG
>JAIDME010000221.1 GCA_029050705.1 Acetatifactor sp. | reverse complement strand
GCAATACATTATATTGTTTATGCAAATAAATATATCTACTATACTTTTATTCAGAAAGGGAAAATAATGGATAAAAAGACTAAGTATGCCGAAAAACATATACAAATTGGATTAAATATTGCTTATTATAGAAAACTACGTCGTATGACACAGTTACAATTAGCGGAGGCCATAAATATAAGCAGAACGCATATGAGTAATATTGAAGCCCCTAATGTTCCGACTTCGGTATCTTTAGATACTCTTTTTGAGATAGCTGATGTATTGGACATAGATATTACCTCTTTGTTTGACATTAAAAAAAAAGTGTTGTACCCTTATATTCAGATGAATGATATTCGCGGACTAACACCTATTGAGTTTATTGAAAAACCCTTGACTATATGGGAGTTGAAAAATGCAGGAGATAAAGAAGAAGAAAATACCGATCTATTGTATGATGATATTACTGTCGCTGGGAGCTTTCTGCGTTTCCGTTAAAATGCTGTTCACAGGTTTTTCAGCGGATGAAGAGTACCAGCTGGTTATGTCGTATCGGCTGGCAATGGGAGATAGGCTTTTTATGGAGGTTTGGGACACAATACAGACTTCCGGCTTTTTGTGCGCCGCATTGATAGGACTGTATGTGAGGATAACAGGGACAACGACGGGAGTTCTGTTATATCTGAGATCCTGTGGACTTTTATTGCAGCTTGGAACGGCGGTGCTGTTCTATTGCACGCTGAAAAAGCATATGAGAAAAGAATATGCTTTTCTCGCAGGAATTTCCTATTATTGTGTATTTACAAAACTGATCGCCCTGCCTGACTTTTCCAATATGCAGATGTGGTTTTTGACCGGTTTGCTCTGTATGCTCTGGAATGCGATGGAATATGACAGAAAAGAACAAAATGCAAAGAGAAACGTGCTGATTCTTTGTGCGGCGATATTCTATTGTCTCGCGGTGCTGTCTACCGCGTGTGTAATTTTGATTCCGATTATCTTCGGCTTCCTATGGTATTGCTTTCAGGGAAAAAAACACAATGCATTCCGGTGCAGCCTGCTGTTCTGGGGAACCTGTCTGACAGCAGGCCTTCTATATATGGGAGTGATCGCCACACAGGGCGGTTCCTTGGAGAGAGTCCTTCTGAATATGGCCAATACCATCTCGGGAGATTCTACACATATGACAGGAGAGAATATTCTGGGACGTTCCAAGTGGATGACCTATGCAGATGATCTTGCAGTGGCGGCTGTGAGCATGGCGTTTACTGCGCTGGCTGCATTTCTGTTTCTTTGTGCGGTCAGAATGATTCGCAAAAGCAGAGCGAAGTCCCCTTCCTTTTATATGGTCTGGAGCGTTTTGGCGATGCTCTTTACCTTGGGAAAATGGTTTATTGAGGATACCGGATATGACGGATTGAAGTTATATATACCGGTTCTGGCGCTGTGCGGTGCAATCGTGTGTTTTAAACGATGCAGAACCGTGCAGAGAGAGCTTGCGCTGAAATACGCGGTTCCTTTGTTTGGGATATTGCTCTTTTTGGGGGCTTTTGTCAATGTACTTCTGATCAGCAATGTACCCCTGACCAATAATCTTACCTTTTTGTTCGGCGCGGCACTGTGGGGAGTCGTCGCTTTAATTTATTATCTGGACAGCGAAAAAAATCGTGGCAGTATATGGGTGCTTCTGACAGCCTTATGTTTCACTGTGATCGCAGGCACAGGATATACCTTGTCCAGCGGTGCATTGGGTAACAACATATTTAAGCTTGACGGGGTTGTTCGAAACGGTCCCGCTAAAAATTGTATCTTATCCAGGGATGCAGCCTGGGTGTATTACACCGATTATATTGATTTTGAAAATCTGGTAAAAGACGGAAGCAATGTTCTGATTGTTACAGATTATTTCAGAAATACCTCTGTCACATCCTGTTATCTGCTGAAGCATGTAAAAATCAGCCATTATTCGGTAAATTCCACACCCACATACAGCGAGAAATTAATGGAATATTGGAAGCTGTATCCGGAGCGGATGCCTGATGTGATTATGGTCAATACCCATGCGGTATCCATGAGGGAAACAGATTGGATCTATCAGTATATCAACGGCGAATTTGGCTATACGGAGTGCCTGCATGCGGAGAATGCAGATTATTATATTCGATGAGCAAACAAAACACGACAGTGCAAAGGAGTTGCATAGTTACTGTACAACTATTATCTTTATTTTTTTATGCGAGCACTGCTGTCAATATAAAAAATACGCTTTAGGTTGAAGCAGAAAGGACTTTCCAAAAACCAAATTTCAAAAAAAGAAATGCCCTTTATGCCGAAACATAAAGAGCATTTTTTATTCATTAATATTTCTGCAAAATCACTTTTCCCGGTGCATTACTTATCAGCAATAGCTGCCTGTGCAGCTGCCAGTCTTGCGATAGGCACACGGAAAGGAGAACAGGAAACATAGTCCAGTCCGATCTTGTGGCAGAACTCTACGGAAGAAGGATCTCCGCCGTGCTCACCACAGATACCAATGTGTAGCTTGGGATTTACAGGCTTGCCCAGTTTGATGGACATCTCCATCAGCTTGCCGACACCGGTCTGATCCAGTTTTGCAAACGGATCGTTCTCAAAAATCTTGGTGTCATAGTAAGCGTTCAGGAACTTACCTGCATCATCACGTGAGAAGCCGAAGGTCATCTGGGTCAGATCGTTTGTGCCGAAGCAGAAGAAGTCAGCCTCTTTCGCAATCTCGTCTGCTGTAAGAGCCGCACGGGGAATCTCGATCATGGTACCCACTTCGTACTCCATAGCCACACCTGCTGCAGCAATCTCAGCGTCAGCAGTCTCGACAACAACCTTCTTAACAACCTTAAGCTCTTTGACCTCACAGATCAGAGGAATCATAATCTCCGGCTTGATCGCCCAGTCAGGATGAGCCTTCTTAACATTGATTGCCGCACGGATAACAGCCTTTGTCTGCATCTTTGCAATCTCAGGATAAGTCACGGCAAGACGGCAGCCTCTGTGTCCCATCATGGGGTTAAACTCATGCAGGGAAGCAATGATGGTCTTGATATCTTCAACTGACTTGCCCTGTGCCTTAGCCAGCTTCTCGATGTCAGCTTCCTCGGTAGGAACAAACTCATGAAGAGGGGGATCCAGGAAACGAATGGTAACAGGGCATCCCTCAAGAGCCTCATACAGTTTTTCAAAGTCACTCTGCTGATAAGGCAGAATCTTCTCCAGCGCTGCTTCTCTCTCCTCAACGGTGTCGGAGCAGATCATCTCACGGAATGCTGCGATTCTGCTCTCCTCAAAGAACATATGCTCTGTACGGCAGAGTCCGATACCCTCAGCGCCCAGCTCGCGAGCCTTCTTTGCATCCTCGGGAGTATCTGCGTTGGTGCGTACCTTCAGCTTGCGGTACTTGTCAGCCCATGCCATAACACGGCCGAACTCGCCTGCGATGGTTGCGTCAACAGTCTTAATCTGTCCTGCATAAATATTTCCGGTGGTACCGTCGATGGAGATGTAATCTCCCTCATGGAACTCCTGTCCGGCAAGTGTAAACTTCTTGTTAGCCTCGTCCATAGCAATATCACCACAGCCGGATACACAGCAGGTACCCATGCCGCGCGCCACAACTGCTGCGTGGGAGGTCATACCGCCGCGAACGGTGAGGATACCCTGAGATACCTTCATGCCGGTGATGTCCTCGGGAGAAGTCTCCAGACGAACCAGTACAACCTTCTCACCCTTTGCAGCCCAAACCTCTGCGTCCTCTGCGGTGAACACAACCTTACCGCATGCTGCTCCGGGAGATGCGCCAAGGCCCTTGCCCAGAGGAGTAGCTGCCTTCAGTGCAGCAGCATCAAACTGGGGATGCAGCAGAGTGTCAAGGTTACGGGGATCAATCATGGAAACTGCCTCTGCTTCTGTCTTGTGTCCTTCATCCACCAGGTCACAGGCAATCTTCAGAGCCGCCTGTGCGGTTCTCTTTCCGTTACGGCACTGCAGCATATACAGCTTCTTATTCTCAACGGTAAACTCCATATCCTGCATATCATGATAGTGATTCTCAAGAATCTCACATACCTTGATGAACTCAGCGTATGCTTCAGGGAACTCCTGCTCCATCTGAGCGATAGGCATAGGTGTGCGGACACCTGCCACAACGTCCTCGCCCTGTGCATTCTTCAGGAACTCACCCATCAGCTTTTTCTCGCCTGTAGCAGGGTCACGGGTGAAAGCAACACCTGTTCCGGACTGGTCATTCAGATTACCGAATACCATGGGCATTACGTTTACTGCAGTACCCCAGGAATAAGGAATGTCATTGTCACGGCGATATACGTTAGCACGAGGATTGTCCCAGGAGCGGAACACAGCCTCGATAGCCAGCTTCAGCTGCTCTACAGGGTCGGAAGGGAAATCCTTGCCCAGCTGCTTCTTATACTCTGCCTTGAACTGCTCTGCAAGAGTCTTTAAATCAGCAGCGGTCAGCTCAACATCATACTGAACACCCTTCTCCTCTTTCATCTTGTCGATAAGCTGCTCAAAATACTTCTTGCCGACTTCCATAACAACGTCAGAGAACATCTGGATAAAACGTCTGTAGGAGTCATATACAAAACGCTCAAATGCAGGGTCAGGATTACCTGCGATCATTGCA
>JAIDME010000220.1 GCA_029050705.1 Acetatifactor sp. | reverse complement strand
AATTATGACATGATCCGGCAGAGCATATCTTTTTGTGTTATATTCAGTGCTAGCAATATAGGGGTATTAAACCTGTTGGGACAATTGTATTTTCACATCAAAAGAAAGGGAAAAGACAAAATGAAAAAGATATGGAGATTTTTCGGAGTAATTGCTTTAGGAATAATTTTTTGTGTGGGATGCGGAGATGGGCAGGCAGATGGGCTTTCGGGTGTACAGCCGGTGGAGGTAGGGGGGATTAGCATGGAAAGTAATGGGCAGGGCGATAAGGAATATAGCGGTGAGAAGATCACATTAACATTGGGAGCATGTGAGACTTCTTGGGAGTTGACAAATGCGGTGGATGCCTATAACGCAAAGAACGGGAAATACTATGTGGAGATTGTGGATTATAGCCAACAGTATCAGGATTATGATACTGCGCAGGAGCGGTTAAAGCTGGATATGGCTACTTCAAAGGGAACAGATATCATCTGGATGGGAGATTTGGTTGCGGATGAACTGGGATATGCGGGCTTATTGGCAGACTTAAATGCGTATCTTACACTGGAGAACAGGGAGAAATACTTGACCAATATTTTGGAACATGCACAGACAGGTGATGCCCTTTACGAAATAGCCGCAACTTTCGGACTTTCGTTTATTGCCGGGGACAGCAGGAAACTGGGAACGGAGACTGGGTGGACTATGGAGGAGATGCTTAAGACATTTCGTGCCAACAATAAGGATGCCAATGCTCTTGGGGGTGTTGGAGTGTATACGGCACAGGAGTTGGTTTTACATGCCATAGAAGATTTTGTGGATTGGGATGCTGGCAGGGCAGATTTCTGCAATCAGGAATTTTATGATATTCTGGAGTTTAGTAGGAATGAGCGTGGCTGGGTAAGGGCTACTCAGGAAAGTGTGGCATCAGGGACTCATCTGACTGTCCAGGCCGGACTTTTCAATTTAACAGACATACAGTATAAGAACTGGCTGCTTGGGGACGATTGGGTGGTAAAGGGGTGGCCCTGTAATCAGGGGACAGGTGTAAAAGTCTCATTTTATAATGCGTTTGGTATTAGTTCTTACAGCCAATGCCCGGAAGGGGCTTGGGATTTCCTTGAGTACTACATGACTTTGGACTGGCTGGAGGAATATGCGGCGCTTCATCCGGATCAGCCGCCAAGAACATATGGAAGGATTCATGGCTTAGCGCTTAACAGGCGCACATTTGAGAAAATGCTGCAATGGTCCATGGTACAACAGTATTATGATGATACAGGGGAGCCTGTTCCCATCTATTGGGGAGATGAGGGTGTGCCAAATTTTTATGCTAATTCTGAGGAAGATGTGAAAAGGATCAAGGAAATAGTGGCACTCACAGATGGAAAAAGTGTGTCCATTCGTTCGTTTGTCAGTCAAATTATAGGAGAGGAGATCAGCGGATATAAGTCAGGAGTTTTGTCGGCAGAGCAGACTGCGGAAAAAATACAGAACCGGGTGCAGTTGTATTTGGATGAGCAGAAATAAGTGTTATGGGAACATTGACATATAACGAACAGGAAAAGGGTGAATTTGCCAGGGAGATTAAAAAAATCACAGTTTTGCAAATGACAAAATAATATTTTGATCAGTATTAAGGTGACGGATATGTTGTCCGTCACCTTTGCCGCGCCATTTTTTTAGTAAAAATATGTTATCTCCGTTTCTGGCTACCCAAGGGGGAATCCTTGAAAATGCCGGATTTTTTCATGATATTTTTCAAGTCGGCTCGTTCTTTTTCGGTCAGTTTTTCATAGCTGATCTGAAGCTGTGAACACATGACATAACAGAACTTGTCCAGTGCGTTCCCCGGAAAACGCATGGCCTTTTCCGCATCGGCAATGATTTTAAGGGTATTGGACTGCTCCGATGCACTCTCCGCATCGTCTTCATGCTCCTGCCGAATGTCATGGAGGATAGCATCCCATTCCTTATGCGTGACATGACAGAAATAATCTTCTTCCTGTATCTGTGAAGCCTGCAGCGCTTTCAGCGTGGTATCTTCTTTTTTCGGCTGGTATTTCTGCAGAACTTCTGCCCTCACTGTTTCCAGGGCGGCGTTTATATCCTGAAACCGCATGGTGGCGATACCGTCCACATATATTTCCGCATCCGTCATAAGGGGGATGAAATTTTCATGCGTGGCGATCTCGCAGAGCAGGCGGTTATTGATGCGCCCGCTTTTCAGCAGTTCCACCATGCTGTCACTTAAATGCAGTTCCGTGAGCCCTGTGTCCGGGTGGTTTCTGTTTTCAGTCAGGCACAGCAGATAATCGGTGGACACGTTATAAAATTCTGCCAGTGTTATGATGCTCCCGTGGCTGATCTCCCTGTAATCGTCATTTTCATAGTTTCCTAAAGCAGACTTTGATATGCCGGTTGCTTCCGCCACATCTTCCAGCTTCAGATGGCGCTCTGTCCGCAAGTCTTTCAGCCTCTCCTGTATGGTTATGCCCTGTTTCATAGTATCATCCCTTTCCCGGCAGCTTTATCCCTGCCACCATACTGTGATTATACCATGCTATTCCACAAACGTGGAATTTTTCCTTTTTGGGGCTTCATTCCTGATTTGTGGAAATACGGGGAAAGTAACAAAAATGTTCTATGATAGGTACAGTTCATCGATGGATCATTCCAATCGGATGACCGGGCTGACAGGATATGCCCCCCAGACGATGTGACGCCATGAACTGTGGCAGGAAGAAACAGGCCACAGCGAGCGCACCAGAGGGGGCGAAACGCCGCTGTGAGATCCAGGGGCAGGAACAGCATCAGAGAGAACCGGCAGAACTGTACTGAAATGACACTTAAAACATAAATGCAGGCAGGGGCATACTTTACCCTTGTCTGCATTGCCTGGGGGCTGAAAGGCGGCATGAAACGGCAGGATTTCCCTGGCATTTCCGCTGTAAACAGCCCCAGAATAATTTACTAAAAATATGGAAGGAGGAACTGAGCAAGTGGAATATGAATTTATGACGGCGGACACACCGCTGCCGCCCTGTATGCCATTCCCGAAAGCACTGGCAGGGCTTTCCGTCAGCAGCACAGCGAAGGTGATGTACTGCAGGATGCTGGATGCCATGCTCACAACAGGGGAGGAGGACGAGAACGGAATCCTGTTTGTACATTTCCCCGTTACCCAGCTTGCCGCTGCGCTCTCCCGGTGTGAAATGACGGTCAAGCGTTCCCTGAACGAACTGGAAAACGCAGGACTGATCATGCGGGTGCGGCGGGGAGCCGGTGAACCGAACCGGATATATATCCTCATTCCGAAAAAAGGAGACTGAAAACTATAAAAATGTATTCCTTTAAGTGGTGGGCAGGTGTATAATAAATCCAGTGGCAAATCGGTATTTGGAGAATATGCTATGCCGAAGAAAAGGAATAGAAAGGAGGCTTTTTAATGGAAGATGTTATTTCTTTTTTGCGGAAAAACGGCATCGCCGTCCTTGTGGAGGTTCACCGAAGGGACGGGGCTGTCCGAACGGAAAAGCTGGAGGAACTGGCCGAGCCGCACCTGTTCCGACAGCTGATTGAGGATACCAATGGAGAAGGCCTGTACCAGGTCGGGGGAGGACACTTCCCTTTCCAAATGTTTAGTCAGGGGGAGACTTGGTGCGTGCTCTCCCGCTTTGCCCCGGATCGGGTGATTGCCATGTTCTACAACAGCGGGGAGGACACCCTGACCAACTATCACCGTGCCCAGGAGCTGGACGAAAAAGTCCGCATCTTTTATGGCACAGAGCCACGGCCCTTTTGACGCACTTTTTGAATTTAGGTATGCAAATCAAGGCGAAATATTACTGATAAGGAACAAGAATTTTTAATCAGTTAAGCAGAGTTAATGGCACTAGTGTAACCGTTATTAATTAACTGGACTTTTTGATTGGCAACGTGTCAACCACGACATCTTCACTTGGATCAAT
>JAIDME010000022.1 GCA_029050705.1 Acetatifactor sp. | reverse complement strand
GAGCAGCACCCTGTTGTCATCGTTTTCCACATTATCAATGTCCGCCACCAGCGCAACCTCCGCCAGGAATTCCGTCAGCGTTGCTTCCTCATGAGTCTCCTGATAATTGACAGCCTTTGTGATCAGTTCATCCACATTGGCAATCCTGTCCTCGGCCGACTCATCGTCATTGTCCTGCAGATATTCCGCATATTTGATCTTTACCACAATCTCCTGAATCAGTTCTGCCACGGTCATCTCTGCAGAAGCCCTGCGAAAGCCCTGAATCAGCTGCACAAAGGGACGGATTTTCGCGGATGTCTTCCCCAGACTCATAATCTCGTCTGCCATCTCCATGGCGTCATAAAGTCCGATGTCACGCATCTGGGCATAATCCTCGATCTTTTCCACCGTAGCCGCCCCAATCCCTCTTTTGGGAACATTGATAATACGTCTCACAGCCACTTCATCCCTGCCGTTGTCAATGGTTTTCAGGTAAGCCAGAATATCCTTGATCTCCGCTCTGGCATAAAAGTTAGTGCCGCCCACCACATTGTAGGGCACTCCCTCCATGATCATGCGTTCCTCCAGCAGACGGGCCTGAGCGTTGGTGCGGTACAATACCGCACAGTCTTTATACTGTGCACCTTCTCTCCGCACCTTTCGGCACACGTCATCCGCAATGTACTCCGCCTCCTCATAGGCATTGTCAAACTGCCTGAAACGAACAAGACTTCCGGCCCCCCTGTCCGTCCAGAGCGCTTTTTCTTTCCGGCTTTTATTGTTTCGGATGACAGCGTTTGCTGCGTCAAGGATGGACTGGGTGGAGCGGTAATTCTGTTCCAGTTTGATGACCTTTGCCTCTGCAAAATATTTTTCAAAATCCAGAATATTCCGGATATTTGCCCCACGAAACCGATAGATGGACTGGTCGTCATCGCCCACCACACACAGATTGCGGTACTTCCCGGCCAGCAGCTTCACCAGTTCAAACTGCGCTGTATTGGTGTCCTGGTACTCGTCCACCATGACGTACTGAAAGCGCTCCTGATAATAATCCAGCACTTCCGGACAGTTCTTTAAGAGCTCCACTGTCTTCACAATAATATCATCAAAATCCAGGGCGTTATTCTTCTGCAAAGTTTCCTGATATTCCCGATAAACCTTTGCATAAACTGCCTTGCCGAAATCTCTTGCCGCGTCCAGCTCGTATTCCCTGACACCGATCAGTTCGTCCTTGGCAGAAGAAATCGCACCAAGCAGCGCCTTTTCCTTATACATTTTAGTGTCGATATTCATCCGTTTGCAGATGCCCTTCATCACGGTTTTCTGGTCATCCGCATCGTATATTGTAAACCCGTTGTCAAACCCGATCCTCTCAATGTGACGGCGCAGAATGCGCACGCAGAGAGAGTGAAAGGTAGATACCCACACCTGATCCGCGCCGAATCCCACAAGATTGTCAACCCTCTCTCTCATCTCTCCCGCCGCCTTGTTTGTAAAGGTGATTGCAAGAATATTCCAGGGCTTCACACCCATCTCGTCTATCAGATAAGCGATTCTGTGGGTCAGACAGCGGGTTTTTCCGGTTCCGGCTCCGGCCAGCAGCAAAAGCGGTCCTTCCGTCTGGAGAACCGCCTCCTTTTGTTCCCTGTTTAAAGTGTCGTATATACTCATTTATTTTACCTCATCCACATCGCTGAAGTTCCATATTCTGATGCTGAACTCCACAATAGGCGTGTCACAGTAAAGACATTTCTTGGCTCCCAGCTTCGGCAGCGGTGCCCCGCAGTTCGGACAGTTCATTGCCAGACCGGAATCCGCCTGGTTCTCTATGACGTCACGGTCCTGTATGTAAATCATTTCCACATTGTAACGGCTCTGTTCCAGCCTGGACTCAGACCCTGCTGTCACCGCTCCGCCCTTGCGTATGAAGTGGTGATACTGCACGGCGGACTGAAAGATAATGCTGCATCTTCCCTTTATCCTGCGGTACTGCCTGATTTCCGTCCTGTGAATTAAAATATCCCGAAAGTGCTCCTCCGCGTCCTCATTATCCAGTGCAGCTATCCTCATCTCCAGCTTTTCCCGAAGTTCGCCGGTTGTACTTTCCTGCATTCTGGAGGGATTTTTCTCATCAATCCCCATCAAAAATCCCGTCAAAATGTTTTCTGCCCGATTTTTCATCTCATCATAATGAAATTCCGGAAAATCACGCAAAATCTGAGGAAGATACAGCTTTGTATTGGCCGAGACAGACTTTGGCGTAATCTCCAATTCTCTTTCCATATTTTGAAAGCTTCCGGAAATGGTATCGGACCCAAAGGCAAGTCTGGTAAAATTCTGCACCTTCGCCTTGATCGACCGGTAGGCTGCATAACCGCCTCCCAATACCCCCAGAGCCAAAACCAATATTACAATCGTTCCGATCTGACCTGATGTCATCTTCTCCCCCCTGACAACACAAAACCACAGCGGCCCGCCTTCAGCCGAAGCTGACCGCAGGCCGCTGCGTTCCGGTGATTTCCTTCACACTTATCTGCGGTCATTCTCGTCAAAAATGTCTCCGCACTCAGGGCAGAATTTCGGAGGATGAGCAGGATCTTCAGGTTCCCATCCACACTTGTCGCACTTGTAGAGAGGAGCTCCCTCCGGCTTTTTGCCGCCGCAGTTGGTGCAGAACTTGCCCTGGTTCACGGAACCGCAGGAACAGGTCCAGCCTGCCTCAGCGGGCTTCGGTGTGCCACACTCCTGGCAGAACTTTCCTCTGTTGTCCGCCTTGCCGCAGGAACAGGTCCAGCCCAGGACCGGCGCTGCAGCACCGGGATTCTGCATCTGGGGCATCTGCTGTGTATTCTGCTGTCCGGTCATACCGCCGCCAAAGGCATTGGCTCCCATCATATTGTTCATCATGCCCATGGCCATCATGCCCATGGCACCGTTCATGGCATTGCCGGAAGCATCTCCGTCTCCGCCGCCGTTCGGCATATTTTCCATCATGCTGGCAAATGCCTCCGTCTTTCTCGCCGCCTGCATATCCGCGCCGCGAAGCATTGCAGTCTCCTGCCACTTCTGGAATCTCGCCTTGTCGTCTGCGGGCATATCGGAAGAATTAATGGTCATGCTGACCATCTGAATGCCGCGCAGCTCGGTCCATTTCTCTGTCAGCGCATCAGACAGCAATCCACAGATTTCCTCGGAAAATCCGGGAATCTCATAAGGCCGCACGCCCTTTGCGGAAATCTGTGCCAGAGCGGGCTGCAGTGAGGTCAGGAGTTCGCTCTTCATCGTCGTCAGCAAATCCGCCTTTCTGTAGCTGTCCGTCACATTGGCGCATACATTTGTATAGAATAAGATCGGGTCAACAATCTTGAACGTATACTGTCCGTTCACCTTGACGGCTGTATCAAAATCAAATCCTGTATTCTTATCCAGCACGCGGAAAGGAATAGGGCTGGGCGTCCCAAACAGGTTGTTCAGTATTTCTTTTGTGTTGAAGAAATAAACTCTCTGATCCTTTGCCGTATTTCCGCCAAAGGTGAAACGCTTCCCAAGAGTGCTGAAGCTGCCCTTTACGCTTTCTCCCAGATTGCCGTACCAAAGGCTGGGCTCCGTGGAATTGTCATAAATGAACTCCCCTGCGTCCGCACAGACATCCACAATTCCTCCCTGGTCCACAATGATCATACACTGTCCCTCATTGACAGCCACGATGGAACCGTTGGAAATAATGTTGTCCGAACCCTTTGTATTGCTGTTACGTTTCTCGTCCACCCGCTTCTGACCCTTGACCATCAATACATCATTGGAAATTGAGTCACAGTAGAAATACTCTCTCCACTGGTCTGCCAATACGGACTGCAGCGCATCTTTTGCCGCTTTAATTAATCCCATTCACTTATCCTCCGTTCTTTTTCACTTTCTGAACAATTCCATTTTATCAAATATTTTTCGTTCTCTCAACTAGTTTTATAAAATATTGCTGAGGAATCTTTACAAATCCCGCCTTATCTTATAAACTTAGAAGACAAGAAAACAAATGTCTGCTTCGCAACCGCCGGATTCCTGTGTATATCATACCATCTAAACTCGCAAACTCGCGCTTTCAGCGCTCCCTGTCCGATTTCATCGGACGTTTGCTCGTTAATGGTGCAGGAAAAACAAATGTCTGCTTCGCAGCCGCTTGTTTTTCTTCTGCACACATTATATCATAAGGAGAAGGATTTGACATGGGCAAAAAAGCTACGAAAGCAGCCGATAATATGTACTATATCGCACGTTGCGAGGCGGCAGAAACCAACGACGACTTTTCCAGCCGCGAGAAGGCCGCCGAACTCATCGGAATGGACCGGACCAGGCTGGCGCGCATAGAACTGGACACCATTGCCCCCTACCCTGAGGAAGTCAAGGCAATGGCAAAAGCATATAATGTTCCCGAACTGTGCAATTCTTACTGTGCGCGGGAATGTCCCATCGGACGCGACAATGTGCCGGAAGTTAAAATCGTTGATTTTGACAGGCTGGCTTTGAAGGTGCTTGGCTCCCTGAAGGACATCGACTCGCTGCGCGCCTCCCTGATCGCCATCTCAGAGGACGGGATAATCGAAGAAAAGGAACGTCCCGCGTTCCAGGAGATACTGGATTCTCTGGAAAAGATAAGTACCAACGCAAAGGCGCTGCAGCTGTGGGCCATGAAGAATATCCGCATGCGCTGAAATCCCGCATACTTGCCGTAAAAAAATGCCGCAAGCGGCACATTTGCTGCGACGAAGTTTTCTTATAATAAATAAAAAAGAACCGGAAGGGTTCGCTGAGGGTACATTCCCTCCGACCATATTCCGGTTCTGATTCTTTTTTATTCATGAATGTGCCGCCGTTTTTCCGGCATTTTTTTATCTGCCGCACCGGTTCAGTTACTTTGCAGCACTCTCCGCGAATTCCGTAGTCACAAGGTCTTCATAGGGGACTCTCTTCTCCAGTACCCCTGCATCAATCAGAATATTCTGCAGCAGATCAAAAGCGTCTTTTTCAAAAATCAGATTTGCTTTCCATGTATCCTGATTATAATATCTCTCCACAATGGCAGTCAGTGTGTCCATGTCTGTCTCTGCAAACTGGGGCGCGATCACCTTCGCAATCTCCCCGGGCGTATGGGTCTGCACATAATCCATACCCTTCTGCAGTGCGTTGGTAAACGCCTGCACAGTGTCCTTGTGCTTTTCCAGATAACTCTTCTTTGCCGAGAAGGCAGTGTAGGGAACATATCCGGAATCTTCACCCAGGGATGCAACCACGTACCCTTCCCCCTTCTGCTCCAGGGCAGTGGCATGGGGCTCGAATTCCACGGTAAAATCACCCTGGCCGCCGGAAAATGCTGCCGCGGTAGAACCGAAGTCTATACTCTGATCAATTCTCAGATCGCCGGCGGGGTCAATGCCATTCTTCTCCAGATTGTATTCATAGACCATCTCCGGCATACCTCCTGCCCTTCCGCCCAGCACATCCTTATCCTTTAGCATATCCAAGGAAAAATTATCGTTTGGTGGCCTGGAG
>JAIDME010000219.1 GCA_029050705.1 Acetatifactor sp. | reverse complement strand
GTGGTGGCAGGTCCCCTGTTCAATATGCTGCTGGCTTTTATCATTGCTGTCATTATGGTAAATATGAGCGTCACACGGGATCCTGTTGCATCGGAGATTGTTGAGGGAGGCGGTGCTCAGGCGGCAGGGCTGCAGGCAGGGGATCGGATCATTTCCCTGAACGGGGAGAAAATTAAACTGTATCAGGAGATTTCCGTATATATGCAGCTCATTTATCAGGGCGGCGATGTGGAGGTGGTGTATGAGCGGGACGGCGAGAGATACACCACAACGCTGACACCACAGTATGATGAACAATATGGGTATTATCTTCTGGGAATCAGCAACGGTGATTTTATACAGCCCCGTGGGGTACAGTCACTGAAATACGCATGGTATGAGATGCGGTATTCGGTGAAAATGACATACACAAGCCTGGGGATGCTGTTTCGGGGCCGGGTTTCCAGAAAGGATGTGGCAGGGCCCGTGGGCATCGCGGTGAATGTGGTGGGTAAAACCTATGAGGCATCCAAAGAATACGGCTGGCAGAGCGTTCTTTTAAATATGCTGAACATTACTCTGATGCTCTCTGTGAATCTCGGAATACTGAATCTCCTGCCTGTTCCGGCGCTGGACGGCGGAAGACTTGTATTTCTGCTGGCGGAGGTAATCCGGGGCAAGCCGGTGCCGCCGGAGAAGGAAGGCATTGTTCATTTTATCGGTCTGGTGTTTTTCATGGTTTTGATGGTATTCATTTTCTTTAACGATCTGGCAAATATCTTTATAAAGTAAGAATCAAAGTCGAGGACGATTTTCCTATGGAATATTTAACAACCTGTTACAGGCGGCAGGGAGAGGGCGGATGCTCTCTCCTGCTGCAGCAGTATTTATGCCGGCAGACGCCGGTCTGTTTTGCCTGTCTGTGTACTGCAGAGGGCGGGGAGGGAAGCAGGACATGCCGTGACACGGCGGAGTCTCTTTTAGACTGGAGCAGAAAGGTACCATGGCACAAGGCAGCAGTGAGGCCTGCCACGTGGCTGGAGCGATTTGAGAGGGAACTGACAGATTTACCGGAAACCAACGGGGCAAAGCTGACCCTGTTCCTGTGCATTGAGGAGGAAATTCTGGTGCTGGGGGGCGGGCAGAATCTCAACCTTTTGAGCACATCTTTCGGGCGGGGAAAGGCCATTGAACTGCCCGGACAGTTCAGGGGGCATCTTGAGCCGGGAGCAGGACTGCTGCTTGCTACGGACGGATTTTTGAAAAACGTGTCGGGGAAGAGCCTGGAGGAGGCGCTGCGGCTTCAGGAGATTAAAACAGCGGAGCAGGCGGAAAAGCGCCTCAGGGAGCTGGCGTCTCCCCGGAAGTTTACAGCTCCCCGGGAGCAGGCATCTCCCCGGAAAATTGCGGAGCAGGACGAAACCGCAGGCGGCGGGCCAGCGGCGGCAATTTTGCTGGTGGGGAGGTGAGTGAAGCTGTGTATATGGGTGTGAGAGAGAGGTATAAAGTGATACGGCTTCTGGGAAAAGGAGCTTTTGCGGAGGTGTATCTGGTGGAGGATCGCTTCGGGCGAGTATATGCCTGTAAGGTGTGTGAGCAGGCGGAAATGCCGGAGAGGGAGGCGGGTTTTCAGAGGGGGATAACCCACCCGCTGTTCCCGTTATTTTTTGATTTCTGGCGAGAGGCCGGCAGAGGCTGTATTTTGATGGAATATGTGCCGGGTGAGAACCTGGAGAGCATTCTGCGCCAGGAAGGCAGGTTTCCGGAAGGGAGAGCGGCGGAAATCGGGGCCAGGCTTGCAGAGGGTCTGGGGTATCTGCACG
>JAIDME010000218.1 GCA_029050705.1 Acetatifactor sp. | reverse complement strand
TGCTACCGCGTCCCCCGTCATCTACCCGCGGAACATCGGCGGGATCGTGATTTTTGTATAAGGCATCAGGAAAGGAATGATTTGCAGTATGAAGGGAAAAGGGAAGATAAAGCGCGGGCTGTGTGCGCTGACGATTGTCTGTCTCCTGCTCTCTGCCTGCGGGGACGAGCAGGAGCAGCTGCAAATATCAGAGGAAACGGAGGTAGAGAGCATGCAGGGCCAATCCGAAGAGACCGGAACGCCGGAATCGGACGCATCTTTGACCGCAGAAGCGGCAGACGTGCAGGATACGGATCCGGCGGCATGCTTCAAAGGGATGAAATATTCAGAAGCTTACAAAAAATTTTCGGAGACAAATCCTGTCATGACGCAGCGCTTCGGGGCGGATCCCTATGCGTTGGTCTACGGGGACAGAGTTTATTTCTATATGACAGCGGACGCCTTTGAATATGACGCGGCCGGCGCGGTGAAGGAGAACTCCTACGGGCAGATTCAAAGTCTCAACGTGGTTTCCACGGATGACATGATGAATTTCACGGATTACGGCAGCATTGCGGTGGCAGGAGAAGGGGGCGCGGCGAAGTGGGCCCGCAATTCCTGGGCGCCTGCCGCAGCCTGGAAGGAGATAGACGGTAAGACGAAGTTCTTCCTTTACTTTGCGGACAATGGCGGAGGAATCGGCGTGCTGGAGTCTGACAGTCCCACAGGACCCTTTACGGATCCTGTCGGCAAAGCGCTGATCTCCAGGCAGACGCCCAACTGCGCGGATGTGCTCTGGCTCTTCGACCCGGCAGTGCTGGTGGATGACGATGGCAGGGCCTATCTCTACTTCGGCGGCGGTGTGCCGGAGGGAAAGGTCTCCGACCCCGGGACGGCGCGGGTGGTGGAACTGGGAGAGGATATGATCAGCATCAAAGGGGAGCCCCAGGTGATCGACGTCCCCTATCTCTTTGAGGATTCCGGTATCCACAAGGCCGGGAATAAATATTATTACACCTACTGCACCAACTGGCAGGTGGACAGTGAGGGAACGGAAAAGTACGGCATTCACAATGCCGAGATTGCGTGCCTGGAGAGCGACAGTCCCATGGGGCCTTTCGTGTTCAAGGAGCGGATTCTGGAAAATCCGGGAACTCTCTGCGGACTTTACGGCAACAACCATCACTGCGTTTTCAGTTTTCAGGACAGGTGGTATATCACCTATCACTCCAGAGCGCTGGAGAAGGCAATGGGGGTAGAGCACGGATACAGATGTGTCAATATTGATGAGTTTACTATGGGTGAGGACGGAACCATCGGCATCATCCGGCAGACCATCAATGGGAGAGAACAGCTTAAAAACGTGAATCCCTACTGCGAAAACAGCGCCGTGAACATGGCTATGAACGCCGGGCTGGGCACAGCGCCTCTTCAGACCGGAAGCCCATGTGACATGGTTCTGACAGGCATAGACAGCGGGGATTACATGAAGGTACAGGGCGTGGATTTTGGGGAGAAGGCACCGGAGACAGTGGAATGTCTGCTGAAGGCTGATGCCGGAAACGATGTCACAGACTGCGTGGTCCGTATCAGTGCGGATACGCCCTGGGGAGATGTGATCGCTTACCTGTCCCTGCAGGGCCAGTCCGAAGGTGATGGCGAGGATGATTTTTCGGTATACCGGGCTGCGCCGGAAATGGAGATCACGGGGGTGCATGACCTGTATTTCGTCTTCAGCGGAAGCGGTTATGAGATGAAGTCCTGGCGATTTGAGGGCGAGGGCTGCGGGGTAACATCGGCTGTTGAAGCGTCAGTCAGCCAGGCTGAGGTGACGGAAACGGACTGCCCGGCGGATGTCTGTAAGAGACTGGAGGACAGAACCTACGGAACCGTGGAGCATGTTACCTATCACTCGGAGACTACGGGGCTGGACCGTGGAGCCAACATACTTCTGCCGCCGGATTACAGCGCCGACAAGGAGTATTCCGTGCTGTATTTCCTCCACGGCATCTTCGGAGATGAGTACAGCCTTATCAATGACGGAAACAATAAGATTCACGAGATTCTGGGCAATCTTGCGGCTGAGGGAAAAGCAAGGGAGATGATCGTGGTATTCCCGAACATGTATGCATCCTCCGACCCCAGCCAGAAACCGGCCTTTGACAGCGAGGCCGTGGCGCCCTATGACAATTTTATCAACGATCTGGTGAATGATTTGATTCCTTTTATAGAATCCCAATATTCCGTGTCCTCAGATAAGGAGGACAGGGCGATCCTCGGGTTTTCCATGGGCGGCAGGGAAACTCTGTTCATAGGTGTGAGCAGACCGGATCTGTTCAGCTGTATAGGGGCAATCTCCCCGGCTCCCGGGCTGACCCCGGCGAAGGACTGGGCCATGACCCATAAGGGACAGCTTCAGGAGTCAGAGTTAAAGGTGGCCGACACGGACAATCTGCCGAAGCTGCTGATGATCTGCTGCGGCACAAAGGACAGTGTGGTGGGAACCTTCCCCGCTTCCTACCATGCGATCATGGAGAAAAACGAGGTGGATCATCTCTGGTATGAGGTGCCGGGAGCGGACCACAACGATCAGGCGATCCGAAGCGGCCTGTACAATTTCGTGATTCGGTGGTAAGCGGTATTGTATTGATTGAGAAAAGCACAAATGCGCATACCTGACAGGTAGCAGAATGACAGAAAAAACAGAACGCCACAGAGAACAATGGTTTTATACGTGTTTTCTGTGGCGTTTTCATAATCCTGAACCGCTCAGGGCAATTTTGTGTTATACTATGGAAAAGCAGAAAGATTTGAGAGGTAAGTTATGGGCTGTCTGGAAATGTTTGATGCAAAAACCGCAGAATGGTTCCGGGGGACGCTGGGGGAGCCGACTGCCGTACAGGAGGCGGCATGGCCTGCCATAGCAGCGGGAGGACATGTGCTGGTGTCGGCTCCCACCGGAACGGGAAAAACTCTCTCCGCCTTTCTGGTCTTTCTGGACAGGCTAAAAAGCGAAGCGGAGAAGGGAAGCCTGAAACAGGAGCTGCAGGTCATTTATGTTTCCCCATTGAAATCCCTGGCCTCGGATATACGGGAAAATCTTCGCAAGCCCCTGTCGGGAATCGGCGGTGAGGAGCTGATTACGGTTGCCGTGCGGACGGGGGATACC
>JAIDME010000217.1 GCA_029050705.1 Acetatifactor sp. | reverse complement strand
GCCCGGGAGATGGTGGATATGTCGGCGGCACCGGATATTCAGGGATATGATATTGATGAGCAAATGGTAAGCATTGCAAGGCAGAATGCAAGGCTCGCGGGGGTAGACGGACTGATTCATTTTCAAAGGCGAAGTGTGGCGGATTTGAGCCATCCGAAAAAGTATGGATTTCTGATTACCAATCCTCCATATGGGGAGAGGATGCAGGAAAAGGAGGAACTGCCCGCACTGTATGCCTGCCTGGGGGAGAGGTACAGAGCGCTGGATTCCTGGAGTCTGTATATGATTACGGCGTACGAGAACGCAGAAAGAGATATTGGCAGAAAAGCCGATAAGAATCGGAAGATATACAACGGTATGATGAAGACATATTATTACCAGTTTTTAGGCCCAAGGCCGCCGAAGGCGAGGAAGACTCATAACGATGGAACGGAACGATGACAGGAAAAAAAGTGAAAACATGATAGCGGTCTGTGTAGTTTGGACTTTTATTTTTCTGACTTGTATGACGTCAATGCTTTTCTTTGCAGCCAACAAGACCATTGTGATTGCGGATGTGTCTCAGGACCCCTCCGGTGTGCCTGTGAATTCAGGGCAGCAGGGAGAAACGGCGGGGGACAGGACGCTCGTGCTGCAGGCGAATGACAGCATACAGGGTTCCTTCTGTGTGCCGCTGTCAAAGGGAGTCAGGGCGGAAAATGTGACCATAGAGAACCGATATGTGGACAGAGAGCTTCTTCTGTATATTCATGGCGGAGAGGAAGAATTTTACGAGGAGAATCATATAAACGGCGACATTGCACCTCTGCTTGCGGCGCAGTGTGAGGTGCAGGAGGACGGTATACTGCTGAGAATTGAGATGAACCGCGTGCTGGAGTATCGGAGTACCATGGACAGCCGCGGACTGACGATCAACTGGTATGAACCCACGGAGCTTTACGATTACATTGTTGTGCTTGACCCGGCCGGCGGGGGAAGTGAGGCGGGAATTGCTGATTACAGCCTGATGGAGAAGGATGTCACACTGCAGGTGGCAAGGCAGATACAAAAGCAGTTTAACCTTCAGAATGTCCGTATTTACTGTACCAGGACTGAGGATTCGGATATTCCATCCGAAGAAAGGGTGCGGTTTGCGGAGGAGGTGGAGGCGGATTTCTATATCCGACTGTGTGCAGACGCGGACCAGGCAGATACTGAAGCTTATGGAATCACGGGATTTTATAATGAGGATTATTATATTCCGGGATTTGGCAATCCGGATTGGGCGGATGTTCTTACCAGGGAAGTCACTATCGCAGCCAGTAACCGGGCTGTGGGACTGAAGGCGGCAGATGAAGAGAGCGTTTTGAAGCAGCTGAAAATACCTGCGGCGGAGATTTCCCTGGGCTTCCTGTCTAATCCCAAGGAGGAGTATCTGCTGGGCCAGGGGAGTTATCAGGAGAAGCTTGCGGGCGGATTTGTGTCGGCAATTTCAAAGGCTGTGGAGGCACTGGCAGCAACAGAGGAATAACGGAGGAAAATGTTCATAAAATGAAAAGAATCGTGTTTGCAACCGGCAATGCCGGAAAAATGAAAGAAGTCAGAATGATACTTGCGGACCTTGGGTTGGAAGTACGGTCCATGAAGGAAGCCGGCATCACTATCGACATAGAAGAGAACGGAAGTACCTATGAGGAGAACGCATTGAAAAAGGCGAGAGCGGTAGCAGCCCGTACGAATGCCATCGTGCTTGCCGACGATTCCGGATTGGAGATTGATTATCTGAACAGAGAGCCGGGGGTTTATTCTGCAAGATATTTGGGTGAGGACACATCTTACAGTGTGAAAAATGCCAATCTGATTCAGCGGCTGCAGGGAGTACCGGATGAGAGGCGCACGGCCAGATTTGTATGTGCTATTGCGGCGGTGCTGCCGGGGGGACAGGAACTGACTACCAGGGCGGCCATAGAGGGCAGGATCGGATATGAGGAAAAGGGAAATGGTGGATTTGGCTATGACCCGATTTTTTATGTCCCGGAGCTGCATAAAACCACTGCCGAGCTTACCGGTGAGGAGAAAAATCTTGTGAGCCACAGAGGAAAGGCACTTCAGCTGATGAAGGAAGAATTGAAAAAATATGAAAAATATTTCGGCTGATGAAAGAGGATTGGAAAAAGAATGAAAATACTGATTGTCAGTGACACACACAAGATGAATGACAATTACTTCCGGGTGCTGAAGAAGCAGAAGCCTGACATGGTGATTCACTGCGGGGATGCGGAGGGCAGCGAGTATGCCCTGACTCAGGCGGCTGACTGTCCGGTGCAGATTGTTCTGGGGAACAACGACTTCTTCTCGGATCTGCCCAGGGAACTGATGCTGGACATTGGGCCCTACAAGGTGTGGGTTGTGCACGGGCACAATTATTATGTGTCTATGGGAAATGAAGTGCTGAAGCGGGAAGCGGTGGCCAGAGAGGCAGACATTGTGATGTACGGCCATACCCACAGACCGGTAGTGGATAAGGATAAAAATGTTACGGCTATAAATCCGGGCAGTCTGTCTTATCCCAGACAGGAAGGGCACAAACCATCGTACATAATCATGGAACTGGACAAAGAGAACAAGCTTCATTTTAGCATCGAATACCTTGACAGTGTTCGATAAAATGGGATATAATGAACAACACAGTGTTTCACTGTTTTGTCTTCGGGGTGTGGCTCAGTTTGGCTAGAGCGCCTGGTTTGGGACCAGGAGGTCGCAGGTTCGAATCCTGTCACCCCGACTACTTAATGAAAGCCGCAAATCCATGATTTGTTTAGTGAAATCAAGGATTTGCGGCTTTTTCGTCGGCTATTTATAAAGCTCTGTTTTAATATGTTAAAGCATAGATTTATGAATTTTTTGTCATGAAATAGTCTAAGAAAAAAGGGTGCTTCGAAACTTTTCAGCTGCCTCCCTCTTGGCCTGTTCTTCCTTTTCCAACATAGAATGTCGGTATACGGATTTCATCACATGATCCGTCTCCCAGCCTCCCATTTTGAGTATATCTGCATCCGGCACCCCAAGAGCGGACATCTGACTGGCAAAATAGTGTCGGAACTTGTGGAGAGGGAAGCGTGGTATATCCAGTGCATCCTCCACGCGCTTAAGATGCTTCGTGATAGAATTTGGATGTCCTTTGTAAATGTAGCCCTGTGCTCTTATTTTCTCCGCCAGTTCCGCGGGGATGATGATTTCCCGGGTGCTTTCCGTCGTCTTTGTAGTTTTGACTACCCACTTCTTTTGTGCGTCTTGTACCATACTTTTTGATATGTGCACAATATCACCGTCTATGTCCTCAGGCTACAGGGCACAAATTTCAGAACGCCGCATTCCGTAGCAGGCCAGAGTAATGGGAATCTCGAACGGAGAATCTTTTATTTCCTCAAGTATCCTCTTTACATCCTTCCGGGAAGGTATATACGGCTCATTCTTGACCTTTTGCGGCAGAGTGGTACTAATTTTAAGGTTAGGTCTAAAACGTCCTAAAACAGTCGTTATAAAGCCGCTTATAGTCTAATTGCATTCTCGTACCTTATTTGCTTTAAATACCATTAGAGATGGATACTTTTTATAAAGTGCTATTTCCTCTTCTGAGGCATTTTGCTTCGCTGATCCAAATTCATAAAACCGTTCAAGACTAAATCCTGCATCTACTAAAAAATTAATATATTCATAAATGGGTCTTCGATACGTAATAAAATCAAAATCATCACTATCTAACCACTTCCATCTTTCTTCTCCACTATAAAAATAATTATCACTAATTCCATCTTCCTTCCAAATGGATCCGAAAGCTACCGAATAAAAAATCGGGTCATTTAAGCTAAATACAAATGTTCCACCTAATTTTAACATTCGATTTACTTCTTGAAATACCTTATCAATATCTTTGACATACATAAATGCACAAATAGATATTACTTTATCGAATTCTTTTGATTCAAAGTTACTCGTCTCTTCGATAGCAGACGTTATAAATCGTATGTCCACATTTTCTCTCTTAGCATAATTTTGTGCACACTTAATTTGCTCTGATGATAGGTCTAAGCAAGTCATTTTTGCGCCTTGCTTCGCAAGCGCTATACCACAATTTGCACCTCCGCAGCCTAATTCAAGTATCTTTTTCCCCTTTACATCACCAATTAATTTTAGATCTTTTTCTTTTGGACAAGAACTATTACCATAGTCAACCTCATCAAAAGAAAACGTCGCATTTTCTTGATATCGATCTGCTTGTTTATTCCATGAATCCCTGTTAACATCAATTATACTCATTACAATTCCATCCTTTCATATATATAAATTATTTTAATAATAATGCTTGCGATATATTTGCAAATGCTTTAACTAAAGTTTCCGTCTCAATTGCATTGGTTGATTGTGGTGATTTAATTATAACAAAGGTTTTGTGTTTTTCCATTTCTTTTATAAAATAAAATTAATCCCTGGAAAAAATGGGGAAACTCAAATGTATTGGGGAATTGCGGTTTCTCCCAAAATAGTGTATAGTGTATGCGAATGGAAAACATATAATAAATACAAAAAGAAAGGAAACGATATGAAAGCAAAACTATCTATTATAGGCACTCTACTTCTGCTGGTTGTGTTCCTGACGAGCTGCGGCGGCAGCGGAGTTGCTCCGGTGGTAACGGTTAACGGCACAGATCTCATTATTGGAGAATCTTACATGTATACACTGACTAAAACCGATGATGGTTATGAGGAACGGCTCTACAAAGCCGGCGCCGTGGGCGCGATTCCCTATGGAGATTTGGATGCAAATTCTTATTGCGATGATCTGATCCATATATACAAGGATGACCACCCGTGTATTACAGTAATGGTATATAATCCCGGCAGGGAGTCCAAAATGCTGTCTCTTTGTCCTATTTCAAAACTGACCTTTTCCATGGAGGACACTCATGCGTTGGTTAATGGCATTGATTTCTCCACGTTGGATTCTGCCGGAGTCAAAGAGGCCATGGCCGACTACAAGCTTGGCATAGAGACCGACTGGGGCACTCTGCGCTATGATGATGGTAAATATAAATATTTCTTTGAGTTTGACGAAGAAAGTGGTCTGGTAAATGAGATTACCGTGGAAATTGTCTTCGGAAAGAGTTACTGATTAGCAGGTGGGAAAATTGCATTATGTGAAGGTTACAGTATTGTAGGAACGAGTGGCATAAATGGTGATGCATATTACATATCCCCGGATCAAACGACATTCGTATTGGCTGACGGTGCATCAGGTGCAGGGAGTAAAGGAAAAGTCCTTATGTCAAATCTTTGTGTTGAAATGGTTAGAAATGGCGTCAGTGACTATGTGCCGTTAAGTTATATTAGTCATGTTGTAAGCGAAGAGGATTTATTCGGAAGCATTAAAACAGTTATCATATTGTATATACAAAAGCGATTCATGAGCAAATCTACAGCGATACTTTTGGAAGGGTAAAATCAGAAGAGGAGAGGTTGAAATGATATTTGATAATTTCGCCTATATCAAAACAGAAACGCTTAGCGGAGATATTCAGACAGATGTAAAAAGCATTCTTTCGATTAACGGTAAATATAATACTTATATTCATGTATCAAATGTGGCAGAAAGAAATGTATTTATCTCGGAAAGATATGGTTTAGACCGGGATAAGTGTGTTATCGGAGGACTTTTGCATGATATAAGTGCAATAATCAAGCCGGCGGATATGTTTAAGTATGCATATGAAAATAATTTTGACATATGCGAAGCGGAGAAAAAATATCCTTTTTTGCTTCATCAGCGCATATCTAAAATATGTGCCGCTGAATATTTTAATATAATTGACGAAGATATATTATCGGCTATAGAATGTCATACTACATTAAAGAAAGACGCTTCCAAATATGAAATGTCGCTTTTTATTGCGGACAAGCTTGCATGGGACAGAGAGGGAAAACCCCCTTATTATGATGTTGTTGATGCTGCGCTTGATATATCACTAGAATCGGCATGTTATGAATATATGAAATACATGGTTGACAATAATATGATTCTATGTCCCCATGACAACTTCATTGCAGCGTATGAACAGCTGAATACTCGGAGGTGATTGGAGCAATGACACACAAAGGGACGGTTTATCTCGAAACACCACGCCTGATATTACGACGCTTTCAAAAAGAAGACCTTGAACAGATTTATTACAATTGCTGGAATGATAAGGATGTTTGGAAATGGACAAATTATGCGCCCATGAACTGTATTGCAGATGTGTTGACAAATGCAAATATGTTTACGCATAATTGGCTAAATGCATATGAAAAAATGGATCGTTATAGTTGGGCAATTCAACTAAAGGAGACTGGTGAAGTTATCGGACGCTATTTTGGAATGCATCCGGATGATGAACTGCGTCAGGTGGAATTAGCATGTGAGATTGGGAAAAATTGGTGGAATCAAGGTCTTATGACAGAAGCGACAAAAAAGGTTATTGAATTTTTCTTTAAAGAAGTAGGAATGAATCGAGTATATGCATGGCATGCGAATGAAAATCCTGCTTCAGGGAAAATGCAGGAAAAGGCCGGTATGAAGTGGGAAGGGACACTGCGGCAAGGAGGTAAATGTAATAACGGAATATTTGACAAAGTAATATATGCAATACTGGCTGAAGATTATTTTAGTTAGGGCAGATATACAATCCGTCGCTCAATGCGGGAATTGAAAGGCTATGAAATGCATGGGTCAGGAGGTGGCAATATAAATGGAACCTGATATGAAGGACAAAATAAATTATGCAATAAAAAAATGGGAATTGGATCATCTTGAAGTAATCTATGAGCATCCGGCAAATGGTGTTTTCTCTGCCGAGTCAAAGAATTTCGGGCCTGTTATCCTGAAGATCAATCAGCATAAATCGCAACTGGAATCCGAGTATCAGATGCTGGCGCGGCTGTCGGGGCATTATAGCTGTAAGGTATATGCGTTTGACGAAAGCGCCGGACTCCTTTTGGAGGAACGTATTTTCCCAGGGACGGTACTGCGCCGGGAAACGTCTCTGGAAAAAAGGATTCGGGCGTTTTTACAGGTATTCCGGGAGATACATATGCCCGCGGACTCCGGCACAACTTATCTGAACTGGCTGGAACAGATCTGTGAATATTGTGTGAGTCATCAGGTGGAGGAGGATATGGCTTCCCGCGCGCACTTATTTTGTTCGGAAATGTTTGAAAAATATCCGGACAGGGTACTTCTTCACGGTGATCTGCATCATGATAATCTGCTGCTGAGAACAGACGGAAGCTATGCCATGATTGATCCTAAGGGTGTTGTCGGCCCTGCCATTATGGATCTGCCGAGATTTATAGTAAATGAACCGGATACTGCTCATGTGTGTCCGGACAGGCAGCACATTGAGGAGGTTATCCGACTGCTTGGCGAGCAGTCGGGGTATCCGGCGGCAGATATCAGGAAGCTTTTTTACATGGAAACCGTTCTGGAAAATATCTGGTGCCTGGAGGACGGTGAAGAAATGAACAGGCAGGAGCTGGAACTGGCGGATTCCCTGGTCAGTCATGAGGGATTTTGTTGAAGATTAAAAGATGAGAAGACATCATGATAAAGAGGATTCATTCATGAAATATAAAGCTGTCATCTTTGATTTGTTTGAAACCCTGATCACTGAATGGGGGCATAAAAAATATACAAAAAATGAAATGTGTTCTGATTTGGGCATAGAAAGAGAAATATTCGATGTATATTGGAATGAAAAGCAAAAAGACAGAAATTCAGGTGAAATATGCTTTGCGGACTCAATACGATATGTATGTGAAAAATGCAGTAAGCAGATTGATGATCTGACGCTGTCCGGAATTATTGATAAAAGGATAAGTACGAAATCACTATGTTTTGAATACGTTAATCCGGATGTATATCATTTATTGGATCATCTAAAAACAATGGGTCTGCGGTTGGCTATAATAAGCAATTGTTCTTCTGAAGAAGTAAAAGTTATCAGACAAAGCAAGCTATATAAGTATTTTGATCAGGTAGTACTATCTTATGAGGTAAAAATGCAAAAACCGGATATTCGTATCTATAAAGCGGGTGCCGATCTTTTGGGCGTTACTGCGGACGAGTGTATTTTTATAGGAGATGGGCTCAGTAATGAGCTTGAAGGTGCCCAAATGGCCGGAATGAAGGCGATTCAAGCCAAGTGGTATACCAATCAATTTCCGCATAAACGTGACAGTATGGAAGGTTTTTTAACAGCGGAAGAACCTCTTGATATTTTACAGTATGTATAGGTGATAGTCATGAAGTATAACAGACAGTTATCTGCCAGTTGCTTAAAATCTATGTTTAGTCCAAATATAAAGCATTGTTAGAGAAGAGTGACTTTGTAAACGCAAGATTTGACAGCAGCACATGGCACATCTTTATGTAAATCTATGAGACGATTCTAAGATGATTTGTCACAGATTTTTACTGTGACGCTTTTGGAGGTGAAATCATGGCAGTATTTTATCTTATAAGGCATGGAGAGCCGGTTTATGACCATATGCTTGAAAACGGATTTTGGGGATTTGGGAGAGATTTTGCACCTTTATCTGAAAAAGGAAAAGAACAGGTCGAAATAACAGCTAAAGATATTCGTCTTAAAAGCGCGGAAATTATTGTATCTTCTCCGTATACAAGAGCATTGCAGACGGCTCAGATTATTTCAAGAGAGACAGGGATACGCGTTGAAGTTGATATTGATTTACATGAATGGATACCGGATCAAAATAATCAATATAAAACATCAGAAGAAAGCTTTGAACTTGCGAGAGAATTCACTAAATATAATGGAGAGTATCCGCCGGATGAGATATTCAGATGGGAATCTCTTAGTCATATGAAACAAAGAATACGACGTGTGGCAGACAAGTATGCAGATTATGACAAGGTTATTTTTGTTGGTCATGGGATGATTTTTCGGTGTTTGACATATATTGAAAAAATGCGTCCCGGCGAAATAATCGAATGTACATATCAGAAGGGACAAGCAGATTGTGAGTATTCATTTACATAGAGGTATATATGTAAATGAAAGGATGAACTTCCAATTTGCGAAGCTATATGTAGTGTTTTGCATGGGCAGTCAGATTTGCAGTTCAAGACTTTGTCAGAATGCAGGAGAAAAAGTATGGATATTGGTTTTAAAACTTCAAGTGGTGATTTTTCTTTGCGGTCAGCGGGATTGGTTATTCATGATAAATCTGGTTCCCGCTTTTTTGAAGACAGCAGTAAAGAATATACCAAATGAAATTACGCATATTGTGTCGTATGAATAGAATAGCAGTCGCTCATCAACTATTTGCGGCGATGCGGATGCAACACCACGACGATAAAGATTGATTGTGGGTGCCTTTATCATGTTCAAGGTCATAGACATTTACTGTGTGTGAAAGGATTAACGATCCAATATTCCCGAACTCCGGCAGAACGGTATTTGAAAAGCTTTATCCCATAATCCATCCGTTCGGTGCTGGGGGAAACAACCTCAATGATCCAGTCCGGTGCGCCATTACAGCCGCGTTCATCCAACTTGCTTTTGTCGCATATAACAGAAATGTCAGGTTCCACATAATTTGTTTCATCTGCATTCAAAAATACGGCATAAGGGGCAAGATATATAAATATTTGAATAACAGCATTTGATGAAACCGGCGAGTATTTCTCTGAAGTGTCAAAGGATAACAGAAAGGAAACAGATGGGATGAAAGCTATAATATTGGACATGTATGGTGTGATAGTAAAACAAACAGGAGATGATTTTGTTCCATATGTTCAGCAGACTTTTCCTGATCTTAGTCCGGAAGAAATATATAAACCATGGAATAAAGCCGATATGGGAGAATGGAGTTCTTTGGAGATATGGGCGGCGCTGGGATTTCAGGGTGATTTGGAAAAAATTGAAAAGGATTATCTGGATACTATAGAACTGAACGATGGCTTTTTGGATTTTATCAAAGCTGTCAAAAAGAAATATAAGTTAGCCATTTTGTCAAATGACTCCAGCAGGTGGAGTAAGTATCTGCGTGAGAAATTTAATATAAATCAATATTTTGATGTGATCAGCATCAGCGGAGACCTGAAGATTCGGAAACCGGATGAGCGCATTTTCCGGCTCACCATGGAAAAACTGGCAGTGAAAGCAGAGGAATGTTTGTACATAGATGACAGGAGGGGATATTTGGGGGGTGCCGGAAAGGTGGGAATGAATACGATTTTGTTTAATAGCAGAAACGTACCCTATGAAGGAGACATGGTTGATAATTTTGAGGAACTTATGAATATATTGTCATAACCAATAAAGTTTATAATAAAAAAATGGAGTTCACCACAGAGAGCGGGCTCCGGAAAAGAGGTTTCCTATGTACAAGAATATTTTTGTAAACCAGTGTGGTTATCTGCCCGGAATGCGGAAGCATGTCACCATTCGCACCGATAAACCCGTATCCTTCACCGTGCTGAAAAGCAGCGGTGCCTGCGTGTACACAGGCAGGGCCGACAGGAGGGTGGAGAATGCCTCCGCGGGTGAGACGGATTATGTGGGTGACTTTTCCGCCGTCACAGAGAGCGGTTTCTATTACATCGTCGCAGACGGTCTGGGCGAGTCCGACACCTTTGCCGTGGGAGAAGACACATATGCGGATTTGTTCCGAAAATCCATGACATTCTTCTATCTCCAGCGCTGCGGATATGACATTCCGGAAAGCGCCGCAGGATGTTATGGACACAAGGCCTGTCACACCCAGATTGGCCATGCCTTCCAAAGCAGTGAGACCAGGGATGTGACCGGAGGCTGGCACGATGCCGGTGACTACGGCCGCTATGTGGGTCCCGGCGCCATGGCAGTGGCACAACTCCTATATGCAGCGGAGCGAAACGAAGTCCTCTGTAACAGCTATCAATGTCCGGAGAGAGACGGCTTTGCCACAGGAAGCCCGGATGCCTCCACAGCGGCGGTTTCCGATTATCTGGAGGAACTGAAATATGAGCTGGACTGGATGATGAAGATGCAGCGTGAGGATGGCGCCCTGTACCACAAGGCGACCTGCCATAATTTCTGCTCCTTTATTATGCCTGAGGACGAGACCGAAGAAATGGTGCTGAGCCCCGTCTCCGTCACCGCCACAGGCGATTTCGCGGCAGTGTGCGCCATGGCAGTGCGCTTTTACCGGAAATACGACGAGAATTATGCCCGCAGGCTGGAAGAGGCATCCAGAAAAGCCTACGAAGCCATGAAAGGGATGGAGCTTTCCGGCGGCTTTAAAAACCCGAAAGAGATAACCACCGGCGAGTACGGCGACGTTTGTGACACAGATGAGCGCTACTGGGCGGCAGCGGAGCTGTACAATGCCTTCGGGGATGAGCAATACAGGACGGATTTCGAGACCATCGCCCGGGAGAAGATTTACCAGGGATATGGCTGGAGTGATATGGGAAGCTATGGCAACCTGGCCTATCTGAACACGGAACGCCCCACAGATGACACTTTAAGGGAGGCCATTCGGCAAGCCATGCTTTCCCTTGCCGACAAACTTATTAATATAGCCGAAGCCGATGGTTACGGCACTGCCCTGACCGAAAAACAGTATATCTGGGGCAGCAATCTGAGCGTTGCAAACAACGGCCTGCATCTCTATGATGCATGGAAACTCACCGGAGAGCAGAAATATCTGGATGCTGCCGCGGCCCAGCTCCATTATCTTTTGGGGCGCAACTGCATGGGCCTCTGCTTCGTCACAGGCTGCGGAACCAATGCTATCAAGCATCCCCACCACAGACCTTCCGGCTTCCGCGGCAAGGCCATGCCCGGCATGCTTTCCGGCGGCCCCTGCAGCTGGATTGCGGATGAGACCATAAAGAGCATGTTCACGAAGGAGGCGCATCCCGCCCCGGCGAGATGTTTGGTAGATATGACAGGAAGCTACTCCACCAACGAGGTCACCATCTACTGGAACTCGGCACTTCTTCAACTGCTCTCTTCCGTGACGGCGTGAGCGCAAAGCACCAGCGGCACCTGCACAGCGCTGACCGCAGCGGAGCGAAGACCAAATACCCCATGCATCGAAGATGCATTGAGCTTTGCTACGGAGTATCTGATTTGAGGCTGTTCAGCTGTTCATACACCCATTCCGGTGAAACGCCTTTCGTGGTGACTTCGACCAGCACTTCCCCGTAAAGGACTCCAAAGGTCATGCGCGCTCCGGCTGTATCGCCGCTGTCATTGACATAGTAGGCTCTTCGGTTGACCACATCCTGGGTCAGTTCGTCGATAGAAAAGATCGGATGGTCAACGATCTGCCGAAGTTCTTCCGGCACGGAATCACAAAGGGGAATCGAATAGAGACTTAGATCATAATTCCGGGTGTCGGCAGCCGCCGTCACCCGTGCGGCATCGGCCTCACTGTAAAGAGACACCTTCCAGTCTATCTCATCATAAGCGCCCGATTTAATCCAGATGCCGAACAGCATATCGCCTTCCAATGTCCTCTTGAGGGATTCCAACCGAAATCCCCTGGGTTCTTCCGCAAGCAGGTAAGCGCCCAAGGTCTCCGTTTCCAGACCTTCCTGAAGGGTCAGCGTTTCTCTGTTGTCTCTGAGGCGGCCCTCTTTCTTCGCACTCTCCACTGACACATGTTTGTCTGCCACAGACCCGTTGCCGGGTACGGATTCAACACTGGGAGCAGTCTCGTTGATCACAGGTTCAACATCAGGCGTACCCGGAGTGCCGGTCACAGGCGTGGCATCAGGAGTATCCGGAGTGCCGGTCACAGGCTCACCGTCAGGCGTGCCCGGGGTGCCGATCACAGGCTCGATATCAGGTGTACCCGGGGTGTTGTTCACAGACTCACCGTCGTGTTCGGGTGCATCATAACCCAGCGCATCATTGCCTGCCACATACATGCCTTCAGACGCGGTGATATCGCTTACAGCCACATCGGTTGGCTGCCCCGTATAATTCTCCGTATCGTACCGGCTATCCGGCACAAAGAACTCCAGTGCGGAGAACGCCGTGACCACCGCAAGGCAGGCACATGCAGCCAGCGTTCCCCATCTTGTCAGTTTGCCAGAAACTCTTTTTTTTGTTCGTTTCTCACTGCGTTCCAGAATCTCGTCATCAATAGAACCAAAGCTTTCATATAAAGCAAACTTTTTCATACAAATCCCTCCTTTTCCAGGTACTGCTTTAATTTTCCTCTTGTACGGCTGAGCATGACCGTGACATTGCGGGCGGATATCCCGTATCGTTCCGCAATCTCCGGAATCTCCTCCGAATAGAAATATCTCCGGACAAATACATTACATTCCCGTTCAGGCAGAGTGTGCACAAAGGAATTCACCGCCGCTGCAAGTTCTTTCGCCATATACTGGGACTCCACTTCATCCGGTTCCCTCAGAACTTCCGAGAGTTCATCCAATATCAGTGCAACCTCGCCGCCGCCGCGTTTCCTGGCAGTCCTGGCCGCATATCTGCTCAATGCAAGATTTCGTGTGATCTTCGCAAAGTATAGTTTCAGCTTTGCCGGACGCACAGGCGGCATCGCATGCCATGCCCGAAGCCACGTATCATTGACACATTCTTCCGAATCTTCCCGGTTGTACAGAATGTTGTCGGCAATAGCGAGACAGTATCTGCCGTATTTGGCGTCGGATTCCCGGATCGCGCATTCTTCTCTCCGCCAGTAACATTCTATAATTTTATCATCCGTCATAATCTTTCCATCCTTTGAATTGAAAGCTTTCATAAAATAAGACGGCAACGGAGCGTAAATGTCACATGAAAAATAAAAAAAGACGCACAATGAAGTTTTATAAGAATTTTGTGGTAAACGCAAGAAGCTTTTGATACAATAAAAATAGTGGAACAATCGGGATTTTGATTTGTTTTGCGAGAGAGGGCTAATATGTAATAGAAAAGATAACAGGCAGAATCTATAAGAGAGGTGTTGCTTTGAATATAAAATTAAATGAATTTATAAGCAGATGTCAGGCGGGTTGAATGACAAAAGAGGGAATTCTGAGGAGACTATATAACATGGAAATAAGAAAAGCGTCCATGAGCGATTGGGAAGAAATACGGAAAATTTACGCCGGTGCGAGACAATTTATGGCGGAACATGGCAATGCAGGTCAGTGGGGAACAACCAATCCCCGGGAAGAACTGCTTCTGGATGATATTGCTCAGGAAAAACTGTATGTTTGTACAGAGGGAAGTATTGCCGCAGTGTTCTATTTTGCAGCGGAGGAGGATCCCGCTTACCGCATTATTGAAGACGGCGCGTGGTTAAATGATGAACCTTATGGAGTGGTGCACAGAATCGCATCCGCCGGAACCATCAGGGGAGCGGCTTCATTTTGTATGGAATGGGCATTTCAGCAGACCGGCAATATTCGAATCGATACCCATGAGGATAATATTCCCATGCAAAATATGCTTAAGAAAAACGGTTTTCGCTATTGCGGGAAAATTCATCTGGAGAACGGCGAACCGCGGATTGCTTTTCAAAAGGTACATTACACAGTAAAAATTGAACAAACTTATCATTATTCTAATCGAATCAAGTATATTGCCGAAACTGATTCATTTATTGAAAAGGATGTAAAAAGTATTTTTTATGCGAGAAACGTCCGCCAGCCCTATGGCTGGATCAAAGAGTCCGGGACGCCGCCTTGCGAGCATCTTGATGTTATTGTCATGACAGATAAAGAATACGAGCTTGGAGATGAGGACCGTATAAAAATAATCGGAGTTTTCAGGCGGAATGATGGTGACCATAAGCTTGTGGGAGTGCTTGAAGACAGGGATATAAATGACTTTTCCGAATTAACAGAAACGGAAATAGAGGATACGCACCGTCTTTATCCCAGAGCGGATGCGGGAGAAGGATGGTTCGGGCGTGAGTGCGCAGAAGAAATATTAAGAGAGTTTTTCGGGAAAAAATAAAAGGAATTTAGAGAGAATAAGAGCCGGATAAGTGCAGGCAATTATCCGGCTCCTGAATGTGCAGAACGAAAAGCTGTTTCGCGCTACTGCTTATTTGCACGCCGCTTCGCCTGTGCAGCATTGGCCCACAGACAGAGCGTCACAAGCAGCATGACAAAGGAACCGATGAGCGCTGTAAAATACGCATAAGCTATTGGCGTAGAAGTCCGAACGCCCTCCACATTTGCATATAACTTGCCGCCGGAAAGATAAGCGGTAACGGTTGAACCCTCGCGATAGGAATAGGAATTATGGGCATTTTTCAGCTTATACACTTTTCCCATATAGCTGACATAGACCTCATATGAGTTCACCGTAGATCTTGAGGTCCCGGTCTTGATCGTTGTGGTGCTGGTATCCGAGCTGACCACCATTGCTTTTACTTCCGTATAATCAAGCTCCATATTGTCCATGGGTCCTCTCAGCAGCACCGTTGCCACGATACAGATGATGGTGATGATTCCGCATGCATAAACTTTTTTCATTTTTTCTCACATTCTCCTTTTTATTCCGTTTACTGGTTTTCCAATATTATAATTTACATGCCTTAAAAATGCAATTGTTTTCATGTCGGTTGGCTGAACTGTTACCCAAATTGTCAAAAAGTATGGTATAATACACTCAAGAATCCAGCCGCTGCGCGTCTGCCGCGCTTCGCGCTCAAAGATTCTTTCGTTACCATGTCAGGTGAAATCAAATGCTCACTGCGTTCGCGCTTGATTTCCTGCTGACATGGTATAATATATGCATTATTAAGAGCGACAAGCTGCGGAGGAAGCGCAATGGTTCAATCAAAGGAATGGGACTGGAACAGTGCTGAAAAAGAAAAATGGATGGTTCCGTCGGAGGACAGTATTTATCTTGCGGATAAGTGGGCCGGTGAAGGGGCACGTTCCATACTGGATCTGGGCTGTGGATTAGGCAGACATGCTGTTTTTTTCGCGAAGAAAGGATACAAAGTCACGGCAGTTGATCTGTCGAAGGAGGCCATAGAGATTACACAGAAAAAGATGAGGGAAAACCAGGTGGATTTTTTGTGTAAAGCAGCAGATATGATGAAGCTTCCTTTTGCCAATGACGCTTTTGACCGTGTGTTTTCCTATCATGTGATCTCGCATCAGGACACAGAGGGAGTCAGGAAGGTAATCAACGAAATTACCAGAGTTTTAAAACCGGGCGGAAAAGTGTTTTTAACTCTGTGTTCCGCATTTTTTGCAGATAAAGATGCTTTAAAAATGTTGTTTCACGATTATTCCTTTGAGAAAGTTCGTCATATAAAGGATTGTGATATGGGAGAAGGTGAGAGCAGGGAAAGGTGTCATTATTACATTGAAGCAACTGTTAATAAGGAACCGACTGAGCTGGATTATTCAAAGATAATCGGTTCTACAGTAGAAGGTATAGTGGATCGCCCTCTTGGAAGCTTTCATCCAAGGCACAAAAATATTTACTATCCGATCAATTATGGTTATGTTAAGGGTATATTGGCCGGAGACGGAGCGGAGCAGGATGTATATATTTTAGGGGAGGACAAGCCTTTAAGTACATTTACGGGGATAGTAATTGCGGTTTATCACAGGTATAACGATAATGAGGATAAATGGATCGTGGCATCAGAAGGGAATGATTTTTCTGATGATGAGATACTGTGTCAGATAGAATTTCAGGAGAAATTCTTTGACGGAATATTAATACGATAAATCGGAGAGCCGGATAAATGCGGAGAAATAACCGGCCCTCTGATGTTCACAGCAAAAATATATCAGATATGTTTCAGTAACGTTTTGATCTGTTTATAGGCCAGTGTGTCTTCAAGCCTGGCGCGGTCGATCAATCCGCCGAGCTTTTCGCGGACAGAGCGGCTGCTGAGATTCTTAATCATATTTTCAGTGTCATCCCAGTATCCGATCAGACTGTTCATTTCGTTTGCAATATCGCTGACTTTGCGGAAAGCTTCCGCGATGTCAGAGCACAGGGAAGCCTCTGTTTTTTCGTATGTCCCGGCCAGTTCCCTAAAATATTCCGCACCCCATTTCCGCCCATCGCCGATACAGGTCATGGCATCATTCTGAACCAGCAGCATGGGAAACAGGGAATCGAAGCTGCCGCTGCGTTCAAACCATTTTTCGTCCAGCAGCATATCTTTCCATGCATCATAAGCCGTCAGCCCCTTAGCATAGGGACCCTCATACCGTGGTTCCATAATGTCTGCGGCCATTTTGATGATCTCCCTGTGGCTGCGAGGGGAATCTGCCAACGGGCCGATACACATTACTGCCTGGGTATCCGTATTTTCCCACCAGGCAGTACAGCTGAAATAGCCGTTTGCCATGGTGTTGACTGCGGATGCAAATTCGGGGTCATGCTGGAAGAAATTCCAGCCCATGACCGCGTCCTGTGCCTCGTCATATCCGGCGATGATACAGGGCTCCGGCGGGCCGATGATTCCCAGAGCGATCACAGGGCAGCCTTTTGCCAGATTTGATTTGATATATTCCGTAAAATCTTCTTTTGCAGTATCAGCATCTCTTCCGAGAAAAGAGAAGTCTCTTCCCAGGGCTTTTGCTCCGTATCCGTATATCTCATTGGAGTCTCTTAACGTGTGATAGAGATCAATATTGCTTAAATCCCATTCATTCTGATTCCATATCAGGCGGAAAGCCGCGCCAGTTGCCGCCATAATGAAGGCATAGGAGATGTCATCTCCCAGATATTCGGATACTGCTTTGACGCAGATCGGAAACATGGTATTGCTATCGTAGGCACCGAATTTGATTTCCCGGATGCCGTACAGGATCGTACTGTTGTCACGTTGTTCGACCATAAATACATCACTCCTTTTCTTTTTTTCAGTGAGCTGCTCCAGACCGAAGACACCCGTATCCAGCTGTGATCCGCCCATCAGCGGTCTGCTCAGCCGAAACTGGCTGGGCGACATGCCCAAAATCCTCCGAAAGGCTCTGGTATAGGATTCATGATTGGAAAAACCGTTATCTAACGCAATATCCATAATTGTTTTGCCGGAGTGCAGCAGCTCAAAAGCCGAGACGATTGTCCGTCTTTTTCGGTAATACTGCATAATGGGCGTATGGACACTTTTCAGAAACAGTTCCCGAAGATAGATTTCTGAAAAGCCGAAGCACTTGGACATTTCAGAAAGACTGAAATTATCCAGATGACATTCCACATAACTGATCATTGCATGTGCCAGTGCTGAATAGCTCATTTTGTTTCCTTTCTCATCGCGATGTGGTATCAGTATAGCATTCCCATTGCAGGATGGCTTGACTTTTTTATGGAAATCGGAGGACTTGTAAATGACGGTGGAAAATGCTAGAATGAAAATGCGGGAGAATTGTGTTTATGAGAAAAGCGGCAGGAGCGGTACGGCTTGTAATTAAATATATACTTTTTATAGGTTTTACTGTGCAGATAATCCTGGGCTTTTTCTGGATGGCTGGTAATTTCGCGAAAGTTCAGGACTTTACGCCTGTTGACATGGGAGTGTATCCGTTTTTTCTGCGCTTGGCGGGAAGAGGGTACGGTTTGATCTATTTGCTGCAGCTGGGCGCTGCTTTGTATGCAGGTTACAGGCTGCTGAATAGTCTGCATGTCGGAGATATGCGAATTTGTCTGTGGGGCAGTCTTGCAATGATGACGCTGCCCATGGCAATGCAATGTCATCTGGCGCTGCTTCCTTATTCACTGGTCGGTTCACTGGAGCTTCTGGAGATTTCCTGTGTGTGCCAATCGGCAGGGGAGAAGGACATGCTCGGTGAAAAGGCCTTGTGGGGGAGCATTGCCTGTTTTACGGCACAGTGCCTCCTTTGGCCGAAATATTGTATACCGGGGGCGGTTCTGCCTCTTTTACTGCTTTTGAGAAGACTGCCCGGAATGCTTCGAAAAAGAGAGTGTCGGTTCAGGGGATTGCTGGCTGCAGTCTGCTTTCTGGCAGTGGCAGCGGCCGGATACGGTGCGGAGCGCAGCGGGGAAGACGGCAGGAGCAATACCTCAGGCCTGGACTGGCTGCTTGTAAAGCGGTTCTGCTGGCCTACAATCTGGGGGGACTGGGGCGGAGAACCGGAGACGTTCAATCTGGCTACAAGTAAAACGATATGGGTTATCGGCTATTATCCGAACAATATGGATGTGTATTTGAAACCGGAACTGGATGCCATGACACCGGAAACTGCTGAGTCTGTCATGAGAAAAATGGTGAGCCGTGCGTGGAGTAAACATTATCCCATGGTGGTGAGGCAGATTGGCTGGGATGTGCTTGGTTACAGCGTGACGCCGGTGATTCTGCCTTTGCAGCTGGAGGGGGATGCGTATGATTCCTACTCGGGCAGAAACTATGAGATGATGCGGAACGGGACGCCGATTCTGGCAAAATATTATGTGAAGGTGTCATGCGGTTGGTTTACGGTTTCGCTTGTGCTTCTGGCAGGGGCGGTAGTGTTGGACTGTATCGGGAGATTTTCACAGACGCGGAAATCTGCCAAAGCGTGGAGAGAGCGTCTGGCGGGGGTATTTCCCTTTTTTGCAGTTGTAATTTCGGCGGGGGTACTTGTTCTCTTTTTTACCATGCAGGGTGCGGGAATTATGGATTATAAATATACTGTCTGGGTAAACCAGCTATGGATTGCGGGAAGCATCATGATTGTGGGATTTGAACAGAAAAAAATAAATCCTTTTTGAAATGAGTTGACATTTGCATAAGAATAAGATACAATATGCCTTGTCGGTTTATGTGCAATCTTTTTGTGTCCGTAGCTCAGCTGGATAGAGCAACGGCCTTCTAAGCCGTGGGTCGGGGGTTCGAATCCCTTCGGGCACACTGCCGATGCTCTCTCTGCTCAGGATGAGGAACGGCACGGGCACCTCTGTTGAGATGCTTATATGGTGGGTATAGCGCAGTTGGTTAGCGCGCCAGATTGTGGCTCTGGAGGCCAAGGGTTCGAATCCCTTTATCCACCCTGATGAAAACATCGCGTTGTGGTAGTACGTTTGGTGTCATATACAGGGCTATCGCCAAGCGGTAAGGCACAGCACTTTGACTGCTGCAGTCGCTGGTTCGAATCCAGCTAGCCCTGCTTGTTACTTTTTGGTAATAATATGGGACATTAGCTCAGTTGGTAGAGCACTTGACTTTTAATCAAGGTGTCGGGAGTTCGAGTCTCCTATGTCTCATGAAAAACCGTCCAAACTCCGGATGAGAGGTTGGGCGGTTTTGAATTATACTTATGCTGTACAGCATGCCGGGCAAGCCGGAAACTTTGTTGACAAGACAGAAGGCTTCACTGTATAATATTTTATAGTATTTATAAGCGGATATGGCGGAATTGGCAGACGCGCCAGATTTAGGTTCTGGTGTCAGCAGACGTGCAGGTTCAAGTCCTGTTATCCGCATGCTGAAGACAGGGGGGCGTTTTGGATTTTGCCCCCCTTGTTTATACAAGAGCAAAACAGGAGAAGAAGATGAAGTATGTTCTGCATTATGACGTGGCGGCATTAGTTCTTACCGTCATTATTCTCATTCATTTTTATCATAAGAAAAGTATTCGCGTATCCCAGACGGTTGTGTTTGTCTGGCTGGTATGGATTTCACTTATTACGGACGTGCTGGATATTGTCACGGTAGTCATCGATGAATATCGTTTGATGCCGGTTATCGTTAATTTAGTAAATGTAATTTATCTGATTACGTTTAATGTGCTGCCTTTTCTGTATTATCTGTATCTGTTTACGGCCACGGGCGAGGACAAAGACACCTGGTCGTGGAGGGATAAACTGGTGCTTTATGCTCCGGTTTCCTGGACGATGCTGCTCATTCTCACATCCCCGGCTACAAAACTGATATTTTACTACAACCTGGAGGAGGGCTACTGCCATGGTCCCGGGTTCGTGCTGCTTTATGTGGCAACGGCAATCTATATGGCGGCAACTATGACTGTCGTGGTGAAATATCGCTCTGTTCTCACCGGATGGCAGAAAACCTCGGTATATTTCTATCTGTTGGCATCGCTGACGGGGATTATCCTGCAGGTGTTATTTCCGAATATCCTGCTGCTGCAGTTTGCGGTTTCGTTAGCTTTGCTGCTTCTTTATATGTCCCTGGAGAGTCCTGATGACGATGAGGACAAGCTGCTGGGAATATACAATCACCGTGGTTTTGAGAAAGTGGTCAAGGATGAAGTGGAAAAACAGATTCCCTTTCATTTAATAGTTGCGAATATTACAAATTACTTTCCGATCCGGGAGGCGGTGGGACTGGATTCCGGCCGCATCCTGCTGAAACAGCTGGTGGAGGGACTGAAGGGAGAACTGCGTCCTGCGGAGCTGTATGGTCTGGCAGACGGTAAGCTGGCTGTAATCGTGGAGGACAGCGAGGAAGAACTGGATCGTGTGGTGAAAGTCATGCAGGATATATTCAGCCGGCCGGTGACAGGAGGGGATATGAGCATTCAGCTTGAGATTATGCTGATGCAGCTGGATTACCCGGAAGAAGTCGGAACGCTGGAAGACATTATGGATTCTGTGGATTATTTCACAACGGTGCCTTTTGAGAGCAGCGCCGGGGAAGTACGGCACATGAGCGGCCAGATACTGGAGAACAGGAAGCGGGAGAACAGGATTCAGCAGATTATGCAGCAGGCGCTGGCGAACGGGACCTTTCAGGTATATTATCAACCGATTTATTCCTCCTCAAAAGGACGCTTTAACTGTGCCGAGGCTCTGGTAAGGCTTTTTGACGATGAAATGGGATTTATCAGTCCGGAGGAATTTATTCCCATAGCGGAAAAAAACGGCATGATCTTGAAAATCGGAGAATTTGTATTTCGGTCTGCCTGTGAGATGATAGCGCGGGAAAAGATTTGGGAAAAGGGAATTGATTACATAGAAGTAAATCTGTCTGTGGTGCAGTGTATGCAGGAGGATATCTGCGAGATGCTCTACGGCATTATGGATGAGTTTGGTGTTCCCTACGGGTGCATTAATCTTGAAGTGACGGAAACAATATTAGCCACGGATATTCTGCTTAATACGATGGAACGTATGGCGGTAGGAGGAGTCACTTTCTCTCTGGATGATTACGGAACGGGATATTCAAATCTCTCCAATGTGCTGAAATATCCCTTCAGCATTGTCAAGCTGGACAAGTCCATGGTGTGGTATGCCATGGAAAACGAGCAGGCCATGAAGGCGCTTCGCCACACGGTTACGATGATGCGTGATCTGGAGATGAATATTGTGGCGGAAGGCGTTGAGACTGCGGAGCAGAGAGATCTTCTGAAGGAAATGGGCTGCGAATATCTTCAGGGTTACTTTTTTTCCAAGCCTGTGGCGGAAGCAGATTTTCTGGCAAAATTAGAAACGGCTTGACATTTTTTGCATGAAGTGGTAACTTTTTCTTAAGTTAAAGGGGAGTAGTTACAACGTGCAGGCAACATATCCCGGCGCAGGCCGCCGTGTGTGCACGCTTTCTGGTTCAGAAAGAACGAGACTTTTAGCACACATGTGCTGGGAGTCTTTTTTTATTCGGACTGGAAACTTCCATTTGTTGAGCATGTTTGCCTGTTTGGCAGAAGAGAGGAGTTTGTTATGGTTAAGGTTGTAGCGTTGTTTGTGTTGGGATTAGTCCTGATCTGTCTGGGCGGGGACAGGCTGGTGGATTCGGCGGTGGCCATTGCCAAGCGGCTGAAGATTCCTGAGATTGTTGTGGGAGCCACCATTGTCAGCATAGGAACTACTCTGCCGGAAGTTCTGGTGTCTACCACGGCGGCGTTGAAGGGCAATGCCGATATCAGCGCAGGAAATGCATTTGGCTCCATTATCTGCAACACGGCGCTGATTGCCGGGCTGACCCAGCTGCTTGCACCTTCCAAAAAGGTGACACGGTCTTCCATCACCTGGCGGGCAGCTATGTTTTTTGCCATTTCCATGGGACTGATTGCTGTGGGACTCTTTACTGGTAAATTTAACCGCATCACGGGGATTGCGCTTCTGGTATGCTTCTGCGTCTATGCCGTGGCCAACGTGAAGTTTCCGGGCGGTGAGGATGAAGGGGAGAAAAAGGAAGAAAAGCAGGGTTCCCTGTGGGTGCAGCTTCTGACCCTGGCGGTGTGTGCGGTGCTTCTGTATTTCGGGGCAAAGCTTCTGGTGGATAACGGTATTATACTGGCGGATGCGATGGGGGTGCCGGAGCGTGTTATTGCGGTGACATTTATTGCTCTCGGAACCTCTCTGCCGGAGCTGGTGACTTCCCTTGCTTCTATCATCAAGGGTTACGGCAATGTGGGACTTGGCAATATTGTGGGGGCGAATATCATGAATCTGGTGCTGGTCATGGGAATTCCCGCAGCCATTACGGGAATCAGCTTAAATCCCAGCACGATCAGAGTAGACGCGGTCTTGGGAGTCGCTGTAATGGCGGTTCTGACTGTGCCGCTGATGATAAAGCAGCGTGCGTATCGCCTTCAGGGAGGCGCTCTGCTGGCGATTTATGCGGGATATGTTGTATCATCCTTTATGGTAAAATGACCTTATTTAAAAGGGGGTATCCGGATGAACCGGTTTGTAAAAATAGGGTATCTGATATGCAGTTTTGTGATCATATTGCTGTTTTTTTTCATGCTTGGATCATTTCGGCTGAATATACAGCAGCGTGATGACACGTCCGGATATGTTATTCTGCAGGATTGCAACATAGAAACAGTGCAGGACAGTAAGGCACAGCTGGGACAGCTGCTGAGGTGTACTCTTGTGCCGGATGGAGAAAACGTGGCTGACAGGACGCTGGTTTTCTCATCATATCATCAGAACGTGAAGGTCAGGATCGATGGTGATACGGTCTATCAGATGCGGGTGGATGAAAGAAATCCTTTTGGAAGGACCCCGGGCTGCGAATGGAATTTCATTACTATAAGGGACGAGGATCTGGGAAAGACGGTGGAAGTAGAATTGGAACCGGTTTACAGGAGTTCCATGGATATTGTCCCCGATTTCCTGTACGGAAGCAAGTATGACATATGCAGGGACAAGATCATGGAGGACTTACCCGCACTGTTTCTGGCAGCAGTCTCCGTCATTCTTGGATTGGCTTTTGTGGCTTACATTCTTTATAACAGGAGAAATACGGAGGTGGACAGAAGCCTCATGATGCTGGGGCTGTTTTCCATGCAGGTCGGGCTCTGGAAGATCGCGGATGTGGATGCGATCCACATTTTGTTTCCCCAAAGCATTGCCGTGTCCTATGCGCCGTATTTTACATTGATGCTGGTTGTGATTCCTTTTAACTTTTTCATCAAGAGCCTGCATAGTTCATCGGAAAAGCTTGGCTGGTATCTCCCCTGCTTTTTCTGCCTTGGCAGCGCGGTGGTGCAGCTGGGGCTGCAGCTGTTGAAAATTGCGGATTTGCGTGAGACGCTTTGGCTGACCCATTTGTCTCTTTTTATCTTGTGTGCAGTTGATGTGTTTTTGATTGTCAGGGAGATTATGACAAGGGGTTGGAGCAAGCGTCTGAAGATTAATGTAACCTGTATCGCATTATGTTTTCTGGGACTGATTCTGGACATGGGAGTGTATTACATCAGCAGAGGGATGACTCAGACTGCGCTTGGTCTGCTGGGCTTTACTACATACAATTTGGTTCTCGGGATGTATTCCGTCAGGGATGCGAAGGCGCTTATGGCAATCGGTATGCAGGCGAAGAAGCTGGAGAATAAGGCATTCCACGATCAGCTTACCGGTCTGAACAACAGGACTGCCTTTGCGGAGTGTATCGCTTCAGAGGAATTCGAACCGGATAAATGTGTTGTTGTGATGTTTGACCTGAATAACCTGAAGTATTATAATGATACCTTTGGACATGAAGTGGGGGACAAGTATATCTGTGAGAGTGCCAGGATCATCAATGAGTGCCTTTTGAATCTGGGTTCCTGCTATCGCATGGGCGGGGATGAGTTCTGTGCGCTGCTCCAGGGTTGTTCCCTGCGGGAATGTGAGAAAAGCGTGGAACGCATAGAAAAGCTGGCGGAAGAATACAATAAAACCCACGAGGACATCCGGATTGGGATAGCCTGTGGGTATGAGGTCTTTGACAGCAGGATTGACTATGACATAAACGATACCCTGCGCCGTGCGGACAAGATGATGTATGAGAAAAAGTTCAGAATGAAGCATCAGAACCGAAGCGCCATGTAGGAATTGTGGTACTCCTGGCGGTAGGTTACATCTTCGTCGAACCATGCAGGGGGGACAAAGGCTTCTGCGGCCTCCCTGCTTCCGAACTCCACCTCGGCCATGACCAGGGGTGCGAAGGGAGGAGCAAAGACATCCAATTCGATGGTAAGCTCATAATCTGCGGGCGGAGTGGGAAAACCCTCCTGAAACGTGGGGTTTACCAGAGGAATCAAATAGCGTCTCTTGGAGATAATGTTTCCGTCTGCCTTTGCGCGGAGATGGTAATATGCCTCCTCATTCAGCGCCAGGTTATGTTCTTCCCGTGCCATCATGCCGCTGCCCTTGTAGGTCAGGATGTAATCATTATCCTCCTTGCGTACGCGGACTACAGGAGTGGTGCAGAGATACGCCTGCTCTATGTGGTGGGAGGGATATTCCTCCAGGTTGTCGGGAAGCTGTTTTATTGTAAATTTACGTTCAATTTCCATGTCTGTAGTTCCTTCTTCGCAGTCGCTTGTTTTTCTTCTGCAGTTATTATATCATGATTTCAGGTGTTTTTCCATGAATTCCCCATAATTAATTGAAATATTTTCTAAAAATGTATATACTGTAACTATTGAAGTATTTGAGAACAGGAGGAAGAGGCAATGAGCAGGCTGGCTGTTTTTTTGGCACAGGGTTTTGAGGAAATAGAGGCGCTGACCGTGGTTGACATCTGCCGCAGAGGCGGAGTGGAGACGGATATGGTGTCGGTGACAGGAGAGAGTGAGGTTACCGGATCCTATGGTATTTCCGTGAAAACGGATAAAAAATTTGAGGAAGTTGATTTCGGAGAATACGATATGATCGTGCTGCCCGGAGGTATGCCGGGAACGAAGAATCTGGAGGCGCATTCGGGTTTGATGGCGCAGGTGGATGATTTTTACGCGAAGGGGAAGTACATCGGGGCAATATGTGCAGCCCCCAGCATTTTTGGGCACAAGGGTATTCTCAGGGGGAAGCGCGCGTGCAGTTACCCTTCCTTTGAGAGCCACCTGGAGGGTGCGGAGGTGACTTCCGGTCCGGTGGAGGTTTCAGGTAATGTCATCACATCCAGAGGTATGGGAACTGCAATCGATTTTGGACTTGCCATACTGAGCATTTTCTGCGGATCGGAGAGGGCGGATGAGCTGGCAAAGGGAATTGTGTACAGGTGCTGTTGACGGCATGAGGGTAAGGTTGGAGGCTGAGACATTAAAATGAAAAAAGCATTGATTACAGGTATTACAGGGCAGGATGGCTCATATCTGGCGGAATTTCTGCTGGAGAAGGGTTATGAGGTACACGGGATTGTGCGGCGGGCATCCGTCAGCAACACCGCCCGCATTGACCATCTGATTGCGGAGAACAGGGTCAGGCTGCATGAGGGAGATCTGTCGGATTCCTCCAGTATCATCCGCATTGTAGGCGAGGTGAAGCCGGATGAGATTTATAATCTGGCGGCCCAGAGCCATGTGCATGTCAGCTTTGACGCGCCGGAGTATTCCGGAGATGTGGACGCGCTGGGTGTACTGCGTATTCTGGAGGCGGTGAGAATTACGGGACTGACGGATCGCTGCCGGATTTATCAGGCTTCCACCTCGGAGCTGTATGGAAAAGTGGAGGAGGTGCCTCAGAATGAGAAGACACCGTTTCACCCTTACAGCCCCTATGCGGTGGCAAAACAGTATGGCTACTGGATTGTAAAAGAGTATCGGGATGCCTACGGCATGTTCGCGGTCAACGGAATCCTGTTTAACCATGAATCAGAGCGCAGAGGTGAGAATTTTGTAACCCGGAAGATTACGCTTGCGGCAGGGCGCATTGCCTGCGGACTGCAGGAGAAGCTGTTGCTGGGGAACCTGGACGCGCTCAGGGATTGGGGCTATGCAAAGGATTATGTGGAATGTATGTGGCTGATGCTGCAGGCGGAGGAGCCGGATGACTTTGTCATTGCTACGGGTGTGCAGCATACAGTCAGAGAGTTTACCACTCTCGCTTTCCGTTATGCGGGAATTGAGCTGGAATGGCAGGGGAAAGGCATGGAGGAGAGAGGTATCGACAAGGCTGACGGGCGGGTACTGGTAGAGGTGAGCAAGGAATTTTACAGGCCTACTGATGTCATCAATCTCTGGGGAGATCCCACTAAGGCAAAGACGGTGTTGGGCTGGAATCCTCAGAAGACAAGCTATGAGGAGCTTTGCCGCATTATGGCGGAGCATGATCTGGAGCTTGCCAGACAGGAGAAAAGGTTAAGGGGCTGATGAAGAGGATAAGGCTATGATGGAAAAAGAAGCGAAAATATATGTGGCAGGGCACAAAGGTATGGTGGGGAGCGCTATCTGCCGTGTTCTGGAAAAGAAAGGGTATCACAACCTCGTCACGCGAAGCCACGGGGAGTTGAATCTGTGCAGGCAGGATGAGGTGGAAGACTTTTTCCGACAGGAAAAACCGGATTATGTATTTCTTGCAGCGGCGAAGGTTGGCGGCATTGTCGCAAACAGTGAAGCACTTGCGGATTTCATGTATGACAATATGATCCTGGAGATGAATGTGATTCACTCCGCATGGCAGAACGGCTGTAAGAAGCTGATGTTTTTGGGCAGCAGCTGTATTTATCCCAAAATGGCGCCTCAGCCCATGAAAGAGAGCTGCCTGCTGACTTCTGAATTGGAAAAGACTAACGAGGCATATGCGCTGGCAAAAATTTCGGGACTGAAATATTGCGAATACCTGAACAGGCAGTACGGGACGGATTACATCAGCGTCATGCCTACCAATCTGTACGGGCCCAATGACAATTATCACCCTACTCACAGCCATGTGCTGCCGGCGATGATTCGCCGTTTCCATGAGGCAAAGGTGTCCGGAGCGGCGGAGGTGGTCTGCTGGGGAAGCGGTTCTGTGCTGCGGGAGTTTCTGTATGTGGATGATATGGCGGATGCCTGTGTGTACCTGATGAATACATACAGCGGTGATGAGACCGTCAATCTGGGAACAGGCAAGGATCTGACGATCAGAGAGCTTGCAGAGATGGTGGCAAAGGTGGTGGGGTATACCGGAGAAATCCGCTGGGATGCATCCAAGCCTGACGGCACACCCAGGAAGCTTCTGGATGTGAGCAAGCTGGAGGCGCTGGGGTATCATTATACTACAGAGCTGGAAGAGGGAATCAGGCTGACATACCAGGATTTCCTGAATAATCCTGTGCGGGCGGAACGCTAAAAGGCGAAAAGATTTTCTAAGGTGTAAAAACACCTAATAAAATCTAAGTTTCGCCTCGAAGAATGCCAAGAGCCGGCATTCTTCATGGTGGTTAGTTGCGTACCGAAGTACACGAGGGGGTACGAGCATGCAGTTCATTATATTGTCAGGGGGAAGCGGCAAGAGACTGTGGCCGCTGTCCAATGAGGTACGCTCCAAGCAGTTTCTGAAGATGCTGCCCGGGGAAGAGGGACAGCCGGAGTCTATGATCATGCGCGTGTATCGGCAGATTAAGGCCGTTGACAGCCGGGCGGAGGTCACGATCGCTACCGGAAAGAAGCAGGTCAGCGCTATCAGGAACCAACTGGGAGATAAAGTGAATATATGTGTGGAACCGGACAGGCGGGATACCTTTCCTGCAATCTGCCTGGCGGCCAGCTACCTAAAGGATGAACAGGGAATTCCGGAGGAGGAGGCAGTGGTAATCTGTCCCGTAGACCCTTATGTGGAGCTTCCCTATTTTCAGGCTATGCAGGAACTGGCACGGCTGGCGGAGGAAGGCCGGGCAGATTTGGTGCTGATGGGTATGGAACCTACCTATCCCAGTGAGAAGTACGGGTATATTATTCCGAACAGCAGGGAACATGTCAGCGGTGTGAAGACCTTTCGCGAGAAGCCTGACCTGGAGACCGCCCGGGAATATCTGCGTCAGGGGGCTCTGTGGAACGGCGGCGTTTTTGCCTGTAAATTAGGGTATCTGCTGAAAAAAGCACATGAGCGGCTTGATTTTTCGAATTACAGGGATTTATATGAAAAGTATACGGCGCAGGAGAAAATCAGCTTCGACTATGCGGTGGCAGAGAGGGAGAAGAGCATCTGTGTGCTTCATTACGGGGGGACATGGAAGGATATCGGAACATGGAACACGTTTGCGGAGACTATGGACAGAATGACGCTGGGACGTGTTACGTTGAATGAGCGATGCGAAAATACTCATGTGGTCAATGAACTGAATATTCCTATTCTGTGCATGGGCTGTAAAAATATGATAATTGCAGCCAGCGGTGATGGCATTCTTGTTTCGGACAAGGAGCAGAGCAGTTATATCAAGCCTTTTGTGGAGGAAATGACCGGACAGGTCAGATATGCGGAGAAGTCCTGGGGCAGTTTTACCGTTCTGGATGTTCAGGAGGAGAGCATGACCATCAGAGTGGTGCTGAAGCCGGGAAACAGCCTCCATTATCACAGTCATGAACATCGGGACGAGGTGTGGACAGTGGCAAAGGGCACAGGGACGGTGATTCTTGACGGGGAAAAGAAGAAAGTGTCAACCGGGGATGTGGTATCCATGCCGGCGGGCTGTAAACATACGGTATATGCGGAAACAGAGCTGCAGCTGATTGAGGTTCAGCTGGGCAGGGAGATTTCTGTGGAAGACAAGCAGAAATATGAGTGCAGCCTGTGAATGGAGGCGCTGATTCGCATAAGCCATGATATAAAGTAAGGAGACCGGAAATGAAGGAATATCAGAAGTGCGCCAAAGAGATGCTTGAGTTTATTGAGAAAAGTCCCAGCTGTTTTCATGCGGTGGCAAATGTAAAGGCGATTCTGGATGAACATGGATTTACGGAGCTGAAAGAGAGAGAGGACTGGGTGCCGGAAGCCGGCGAAGGCTATTATGTCACCAGAAACGATTCCTCTGTCATAGCGTTTCGGCTGCCTGCGGCAGACTTGTTCGGGAGTTCTGTTTCGGGCACTGTCGGATTTCATATTGTTGCGGCCCACAGCGATTCTCCCGCATTTAAGGTAAAGGAGTCTCCGGAAAGCATGGTGGAAGATCATTATGTACGTCTGAACACGGAGAAGTACGGGGGCATGATCCTTTCAACCTGGCTGGACAGAGCTCTTTCCGTGGCAGGACGGATAGCGGTGAAGGAGAAGAATAACATACTGACTAAGTTAGTCAATATTGACAAAGACATTCTGGTGATCCCGAATGTGGCCATTCACATGAACCGGGACATGAATAACGGAGTGGCATATAATCCTCAGGTGGATATGCTGCCTCTGTTTGCAGACTGCAGCGAGGGAAAAACGAAAAACGGGCTGATGAAGCGAGTGGCAAAGGCAGCAGGCGTGAAGCAGGAGGACATTTTAGGCCATGATCTGTTTCTGTATACAAGGGAGAAGGGGCGCATTCTGGGGGAGAACGGGGAGTTTGTGCTTTCTCCCAGACTGGACGATCTGCAGTGTGTCTTCGCTGCAGTGAAGGCTTTTGCCGAGAGTGAACCGGAACACTATATCAATGTGTGTGCCGTGTTTGACAATGAGGAGGTGGGCAGCGGAACGAAGCAGGGAGCGGATTCCACCTTTCTGGAGGATACTCTGTGGAGAATTGCGGAGAGCCTGGGAGCCGGCAGAAGTGAATATCTGAAGTGGGTCGCGGGAAGCTTTTTGATCTCGGCGGACAACGCTCATGCAGTACATCCCAATCATCCGGAGAAGGCGGACCCCACTAACAGGCCTTATTTAAACGGGGGTATTGTCATCAAGTACCATGGCAGTCAGAAATATGCAACGGATGCACTGTCTGCGGCGCGGATGAAGGAACTTTGCAGTCAGGCGGGTGTGCCCTTTCAGTCTTATGCGAACCGTTCCGATATCCCCGGAGGTTCCACCCTGGGAAATATTTCCACAGCCCATGTATCTGTGTCCAGCGTTGATATCGGACTGCCTCAGCTGGCCATGCACTCGGCAGTGGAGACCGGAGGAGTGAAAGACACAAAGTACGCAGTGGATGTGTTGAAAGTGTTTTACGGAAACTGATATGATTTTTAGATAAGGGAAACATATGATTAATTGGCGCGGGGTGTACTAGGCCCGGACTCCCACGCATAGGCTTCTGTGAGAGAAAAGAGTGTGCCGCCACCGGCGGCACGGAGGCGTGACATGAATCAGAAGCTGGAGGACCTTTTGCAGCTGGCGCTGCAGACATCGGAGGAGACAAGAGAGCGTACGGAGGAGTTGAATGTAGGATTTAACGGCATTGAGAGGACCTGGGAGCTGATTGTAAAGTATCACGGAAGTCTGGATGTGCTGTCGGTTTTAAATGTGCAGATTGAGTATCTGATTGCAGGATATGCCGTGCTTACCGTTCCGGAGGGACTGGTTGAGCGCGTTGTGGAACTGGAGGAAATTGAATATGTGGAAAAGCCCAAACGCTTTTTCTATGAGGTGACGAACCCTGTCGCGGATTCCTGCATACAGCAGTTATCCGGGCAGGGTTTTTCTCTGACGGGAAAGGGGGTGCTGGTGGCGGTTCTGGACAGCGGCATCGATTATCGGCTGCCGGTTTTCCGGCATTCCGACGGCAGCACAAGGATTCGTTATCTGTGGGATCAGACTCTGCGGTCTGATACTTTTTCCGATGTTGATATCGGGGGCGAAGAAAGGCGTCTGGGGACGGAGGGCGGATCCACAGGGATAGGGGATGATGGCATGTCGGCGGAATTCGTTGAATCTGCGCGTCGTCCCCCTGCGGGATTTCGGCAGGGGGTGGAATTTGGCGCGGCACAGATTAATGCAGCGTTACAGGCGGATACACCGCAGCAGCAGTTTATGCTTCTTCCCACGGTGGACACAAGCGGCCACGGCACGGCGGTGGCCGGAATTGCCGCCGGGTACAGCGGAGGAGGCGGAAACACCAGTCCTTTTGGTGGTGCGCAGTACTACAGCGGGGCGGCGCCTGAGGCGGAGCTGCTGATCGTGAAGCTTGGGCTGCCGGACGCAGCATCCTTTCCCAGGACTACGGAGATCATGCGGGGAGTGACCTGGGCAGTGAGAAAGGCTCAGGAACTGCAGATGCCTCTGGCCATTAATCTAAGCTTCGGCAACAGCTACGGAGCCCATGACGGCAGTTCCCTTCTGGAGCGGTTCATGGATAATGCGGCGGAGATCGGCAGGACGGTCATCTGCGTAGGCAGCGGAAATGACGGAGCAAGTGCCGGTCATCTGGCCGGAAGACTGGGAAGAATCGACGGGGCAGGAGCAGGGAGCGGACAGACGATGCAGGGTGTTGGCACATCAGCGTCCGGAATCGGTAGAACGGTATCTGGAATCAGCACAGCAGCCCGCACGGCAGATGTGGAGATTGCGGTGGGAGAGTACGAGAGTTCTCTGAGCATTCAGCTGTGGAAAAATTACAGTGACGTATATAGGATTCGGCTGCGCGCACCCGGAGGGCAGGAGTCGGAACTGCCGCTGTCTGTGGAGAATGGAAAGTATACATTGCGACTGGAGCAGACGGAGGTGCTGGTCTACATGGGGGAACCCACGCCCTACGCGGCAGCACAGGAAATCTATCTGGAACTGATCCCCTCCGGGCGGCGGTACATCAACAGTGGGGTGTGGATGGTGCGCCTGGAAGGCATTGAAATCGTAACCGGACAGTATTATTTTTATCTGCCCAGCGCGGCCGCCCGCAGCGCGACAACCGGTTTTTACCGTCCCACACCGGAGGTGACCCTGACCATTCCCTCCACGGCGGCAAAGGTCATCACAGTGGGGGCCTATGACAGCACCTATGATGCCTATGCGGATTTTTCAGGCAGAGGGTATGCGGACGCGGACCGGACCATAGGAGTTGTGACCTCCGGGCTGGTGAAGCCGGACCTGGTGGCGCCGGGAGTGGGAGTGACGGCACCGGACATTTACGGCAGCTATCTGCCCGTCACAGGAACTTCCTTTGCCACTCCCATAGTCACCGGGGCGGCGGCCCTGCTCATGGAGTGGGGAATTGTGCGGGGGAATGACCCGTTTTTGTATGGGGAGAAGGTGAAGGCGTATCTGAGGAAAGGGGCGAGACCCTTAAGAGGGGAGACGGAATTGCCTAACGACCGGGTTGGCTGGGGGGCGCTGTGCGTAGCCTCAAGTCTTCCGGGGTGAAATGGATAATGTTTATGGGACAGATGAATCGAACTGATTCCTTTATTTTTTAAAACGTGTATTTATTATTAAAGCATGAAAAGTGTTAGCCTGTAAATGGGTGGTGGGCATATTTTTGTTCTGCCAATTCCTTAAAGTATGCGGACTGTAAATGGATAAAATAGTTTACTGAACCATATACTGGCTTTAACTAAGTGAAAAAATGATTTGGATAAAGTACATAAGTGAGGGGGCTTGTTGAAAGTAAGAAAAGGGATTTGATGTGATAATGCGAATTCTTTTATATGGATAATTAGGCAGAAGAAAAATTAGTATATATGAAAAAGGTTTAAGAATGATTTTAAACGGTGAAATAATGTCCACAAAAAAAGATAATTGTCTGAAAATGTCGAATTTTGTCGATGAAATAATATGGAAAAACTATATTTTCCATTGTAACATAATTATACACCAGTTTAAAACTATTTTAAAATAAAGACACAAACACATGTTCTTCATTGCGTGAATAAAGCGTTGAGCAAAACCCTACGAAAAGAGATGAGTTTGTTTCTACCGCTTATTATACATGAAAAGTTCTGTCTTGGACAAACTGAAACCTTATTTTGATGAATATTTTTCCGATGCAACAAAACCTACTACTAGGAACCTGTTCCTTATTGTTGTTTCCATATTGGCGCTGTTTTTTTCGGTCTGTACGATTTGCACACAGGCATGTGCTCTCAAATCTTTCAGACACATCACTGAATGCATGCTACTATGCGATTAAAACCGACAGGCTGGACCACGAATTCTGGAGGAATGTGACACTATCCAAAGTGTTGAGGACGGTGCCTGACTATTTAAAGGAGCAGCCGCTTTTTCTTCCCATTGATGACACTATGGTGGAAAAGGAAGGCGAAAAGCTTGAAATCCACTCAAGGCTCTTCGACCATGTCGCGTATAACGGCTCCAATTATCTGGATGACTCTGCATGGTAAGCATCCTGCTGTCATTCCCTGTTATGGCTGATGGTTCCATTCGCTATCTATCTGTCCCGCTGGGCTGCCGACTTTGGAACAAAAAACGACAAAGCTGGAAATGCCGCGGAGATTGTGGGACGCGCAATGGATAAGATCGGTCCGGACAGGCAGGTGTTCCTGCTCTGTGACAGCTGGTATCCAAAAGAGTGCGTTGCAGGTCTTGTAAATGAGTTCCATTACCTTGACATCATCTGTAACGTCAGGATTGACATTGTCATGTATGATCTCCCGCCTGAACGCACGGGGAAACGTGGCCGGCCAAAGAAATATGGCGAACGTCTATCACCGGAAAAATCCGAGCTTGAATCTCCAAAAACCGGGGACTGGAAGACAGGCATGCGCCCAGTGCTCACCAAGCTGTGGGGAGAACGGGGGGCTATGCCATTGTTACGCTCCCGAAAAGCGGGAATGGAAAATATAAACCTTACATCAGAAAATCTGGATACAAGAGAAGTTATTAAAAAACAGGCAGTCTCTATGCTTAAGAAGGGGATCAAACATAAAGATATTGTTGAAGCATGGGGCATTTTCAAATATGCTGTTGACCGTTTTTTAGGCGTCTATAATAGGGAGGGCGCTAAGTGCCTTAAAGAAAAGACACGCAGCCGTAAACTGGGTGAAAAACGTCAGTTATCACCTGGACAGGAAAAGGAAATCCAGGGCATATTAATTGACAAACATTCTGACCAGTTGAAATTGAATTTCATGCTTTGGATTCGTGTAGCAGTCTGTGAAATCATATATGATAAATACGGCATTACTATAACCCCCTAGGAACATGAGCGAGTACCGCAAATGTTGGGGGATGATCTGCCAGTGTCCGACAAGGAAAGCTTATTTTCAGGATAATGTCAAATTCAATGCATTTATGCATGAGACATATTCCGGCATCGTTGAAAAAGTCGAGAAGGAGGATGCGGAAATATACTAGGGTGATGAAACAGGCATCAACAACCAGGTATACCATGTCAAAGGCTATTCAACCAAAGGGAGGACGCCTGAAATAGTAGCCTATAACAAGATAGAAAAAATTAACATGGTTTATGCAATCACCAACCATGGAACCTGCCGCTTCATATGCTATGAAGAAAATATGATCCAGCAGTTTTTTATTGACCTTATGGAGCGCCTTGTAAAAGATGCCGACTAAAAGTCTTGTTCATAGTGGATAACCTGAAGGTACATCATGAAAAGATCGTAAACGAGTGGCTGGATTCACACAAAGATGAGATAGAGATATTCTATACGTCGCCATATTCGCCGGAAATAAATCCGGATGAGTACCTTAACCATAACCTTAAACAAAATATACATAGCGGAATAATTCCGCACACTAAAGTGCAGAATCAGCAAAAGACAGAGGCTTATATGCATAGATTGCAGGAACATAAGGAAAGAGTCGCAAGTTTGTTCAAGCATAGGAAACTAAATTATATTGAAAAATATGGTTGTTAAAGGTTGCGGGATTTAACTGCCGAAGTAATAGCGCCATGACGCTGCGCTCATTTAGTGAGGAAGCCTTTTCATGCTACCAGGTTGCCAGCGTAGAGGAACCCCGTTTTGGTATTGAACAATAAATTCAGGCCAGCATAATGTTCAGCAGTTTTGTAGAAAACTCGAAACTATAAAGAAATTAAGCTTCCTGAATTAAAATAATTGAGCGCTATATTTTGTCGGGTTTTAAAAGTATTCAAAAGTTGTAAACTGGTGTATATGATATACTTTTTCAAATAAAGTGTTTTGCTAATATTGTAATAATGATAAAGGAGAAAAGAGCGTGTATAATACTACTGATAAAAATTTATTGCGTCTTACAAAAAAGATAAAGGAAAATCCGCAAAGCTTTCTTTTTGTTTTAGGTGCTGGTATGTCCCGTCCTGCCGGAATGCCTTTGTGGTCAGAGTTGGCACAAGGTATGATTGATAATTATGAGCAAATGATGCAGGATTCCATAGATTCTACAGAGGAGAGGATAAAGAGGCTGAGGGCATCGGAGAATTATTGGACTGTTTTTGAAGAACTAAAAAAACTTTTGCCTCAAAATGAATATAAAAAATATATTATGGAACGTTTATCTGACAAAGATCGTCCGATTCCAGTCAATTACAAATTGATTTGGCAGTTGGATGTATGTGGAGTTATAACATTTAATATAGATAAATTGATTCTTAATGCTTATTCTAACGTATATCGGACTGCTGTTGACTTTGCCACAAGAAAGGAATTTTTAAAATATAACAATTTTCCCACCAGTAATGAGAAATTTGTCTTCTTCCCTCATGGTGAAATTAGCGATGCATCTTCATGGGTGTTTACAGAGGAGGAGAAAAGAGAGACATATAGGGACAGAAATCTTAAAAGTGTGTTGAATACATTACTGAATGGAAAGAATCTGGTGATTGTTGGTTTTGATATAAGGGAAAATAGTTTTCTGTCATTGCTGAATGATATCTCAATAGAGGGAATGATTGCCGGAAATGATAATTATTATATTGGTGCGAATATTTTACCAGAGGATATGAGAAAGTTTGGAGATTATGGTATCAGTTGTATTTCATATTCTCCTACCCCAGAAGACGAGAATCATTCTGATATTGAGGAAATACTTAAAAGTATCCACAAATATTTGCCGAAAGACATAGAGTATCCTACGGTATATGAAGGAAAAATATATGCACCTGAAGATATCCCGGAAGCAATGAAATGTTTGGATATAGGGTTGGATAAATTAAGGGATATATTAAATGGGAATATTGCACAAATTTTACCTGCTGATACAGTGCCAACCAATGAACAGATAAAAAAATTGCAAGAATTCTACAAAACATATTCAATGCAGCTCTATGCAGCGTGGTATGTGAAAGTTGATTCCAATGACGGACAGATTCTGCATGGATATCTGTTAAAAAGACCGGTAGGAAGAGGTGCATTTGGCAATGTGTATGAGGCATATAATGGCGCTGGAGAGAGATTTGCTGTGAAGATTCTGCTTCCCGAAGTAAAGGATGAAGTAAGATATTTAAGCTGTTTCCGTAGAGGAATCCGATCCATGAAAATATTGAAAGAGCATGATGTGGAGGGTATGGTAAAAATACATTCTTCTTATGAGGTGCCAGCATGTATAGTTATGGATTTTGTGGATGGATATACAATTCGTGATGCGATAGATAAAAAAGCGCTTCAGTCATTTCATAAGAAATTACAAGTTCTGAAAAAGATGGCTGAGATTATTTGTCAGTCCCATAATCTGGAGGAATGCATCTTGCATCGGGATTTAAAACCGGAAAATGTGATACTTAAAGATTTTTATGGGGAATATTCAGATGACATACCAGAAGTGGTGATTTTGGATTTCGACTTATCATGGCATAAAGGTGCAACGGAATTGACGGTGGCTTTAGGTAAGATGTCTCAGGGATTTATGGCACCAGAGCAGACGGATGAGCATGAAACTGGTACCAGAAATACGGCAGTGGATGTATTCAGCATTGGGATGATTACTTATTATGTGTTAACGGGTAGAAATCCTGTGCCCAATCAGCAGTGTTTCCCTAATTTTAAGGATGAATTGGTGAGGAACATTGAAGATAAGTATAAAAAGATTGGCTGGAAATGTCTGCCAAATTTGCTTGCGGAAACCGTGGTGAAAGCTACTATGCAAAAGGCTTCTGATCGCCTGTCTCTGAACGCATATCTGGCAAATATAGATTTGGCTTTGAACATGTTTCTTTCGGATAACCTTTCAAGTACGAATGTATTATTACTACGGGAACTGGTAGCCCAGATTGATGATGACAATAGCTATAAAGTCTCTGACTTCGGGCGAGAAATACTGCTAGAGACAAATACGTTAGGAAAAAAGATTCATATGAAATTGGCACAGCGGAATAACGATGTTTTGCTTCAGATTCAGATTGGAAAATTGCGCATGGGAATGGAAAATCGGACCAAAACAGAAAAATATTTGGAAAATGCAAAAAATAAAGCGTTGTCTAAAGTAGATTCTTCGCTATTCCGAAACAGTAAAGGTAACATACTTATGAGTGAAGTTCTAATCGATTTGGAGGCAAAGCTTTCAAAGGCCATCACGCATGAGACAATTGTTCAGATGGCACAGAATATAAAAGTTATTCGAACTGAACTAGAATTGAAGTAGGAGAAGTGGCAAACCAGTATCTGAGGGAGGGGTTGAGGGGCTTTTGTTTAGAAATATCTATTGGTAAAGTTGATTTAACTTAAAAACTGTTGGACAATAATCACCATTATTTTGCCCTAACTTAGCAATAATTAACCGTACACCCAACGAAGTTATGTGAGTTTCAGCGATTTTACTTCAAAAAAGTTTGAGACATTAACTTGACATAAGAGGGCTGGGGCGGGCTGTGAGTCAGTTCGAGTCTGCCGAGTGAGTTAATGCAGATTCATATTTTTGTGGCGAACACGTCAAGTTGGTTTGTTGCTTTGAAATAGAATAACTTTATTGACCGAAAAATGAGAGAACGTGGAGAGAAGAATAAAGCAGGCGAAGATGATTTTATATTCGCCTGCTTTATGGTATAATTCTGAGAGAGAACATAATAAGAAGCATAGAAGGAAATAATGTAGCTGAATGTATATATGCAGGGAAGGAGCACGAAAGAATGGCTATATCTGAAAAAGAAGTATACACTAAAAGATTTGTATATTAGCATGATGGCAAAGGCGGAACAACTTAGTGAAATATATAATGAGTATATGATCTTATTATTTGACGATACAGAGAGTGCGATTGGAAAACTTGTGTTTTGTGGAGATGTGCAAAATCAGGAATATGATAGTTGGGTTATGCAGCCAAAAACGATAATTCCTATTTATAATGATAAAGAGGAATTGAAGGATATGGCTGTATATGATGAATAAATATATAGAGATTGAAATGTTGCCTACAACTTGTGGGATAGGCGGTTCATTCAGTACAGAAGCCAGTTTTTGTCTAGATAATTTTAAAGCGCCTTTTTATGATATTAAAGTGAAAATTGATACAGGTTGTTCGATCAGTACCATTCCGCTCAAAAGGCTAAAAGTTTCTGACACATTGTTCAAAACATTGAAAAAGATAGATGTTATGAATGGTACACCATATTTTCTCAGTTATGGAATTGAATCTGGAGGATTAAGGCATGAAATTCTGGTTACGGATGATGAAAAAATGGAGTGTCCAGCCATGAAATTTGAGCACGGAATATCTGATTTTATGATAGGTGGAGTAAAGATATCATCTGATAAGATATGCCTGAATTATGATCGAAAAGGAAATATCTTGATTGGAATGGATATTTTAAAAGATTGGGATATACATATTGGGGTTAGTAAAGTAACAGGAAAGAGTTTACTTCTTGCTTGTCCGATGGAAATTGAATGTAGAGAGTATATTGATGCTTTGGAAATGCATTTTGAAATTTCTTTATTTAGTATGCAGTCGCATATAGAAAACAGCACAAATCTAAATTAATAGCTATTGGAAATTTATGGTAGAGCATGTGCAGCAACAATGTAACAGCACCTCCTGGTAAAACAGCAATAAGCTAACACCAGCCAACGATTTTTCAAGGAAAATCGAGGCAAAAAGTTAAAAAAATCTGTAGCAATTACTTGACACCAGCGGTAATCGTGCGGGGGAATGACCCGTTTTTGTATGGGGAGAAGGTGAAGGCGTATCTGAGGAAAGGGGCGAGACCCTTAAGAGGGGAGGCGGAATTGCCTAACGACCGGGTTGGCTGGGGGGCGCTGTGCGTAGCAGAGAGTATACCGGAGTGAGTTAACACAGTATCCTGTTCGTCTTCAGTGCGTCAATAGTGTAGAAAATCTTAATAAATTGAATGTTGAGTTTGTTTTGAGAATATGATAGAATTACAAAGCTACATCAAATGCAAAAGAGAAAAGGAATGAAGTTAATATGAAAATATTTAAGGCGTCCATCATAAGTTTAGTAAGTTTTGTATGTTTGATTATGTTATTTTCTGCAGTCAATGTAAGTGCGGCAGAATTAAATACCGCAGATGATACAAGACCTGATTATATTATTTATGTAAACAAAGCTCTAAACTGTATTACGATCAGGCAGCAAAATGAAGACGGCACTCTGACAGCTGTTAAGGCAATGGTCTGTTCCTGTGGAAGAGAGGGACATGATACTCCGGAAGGTAGTTTTGAAACTTCCAATTATTATGAATGGTGTCTAATGGTAGATGGCACTTATGGAAGATATGCAGTCCGCTTTAATAAATCAATCCTGTTCCATTCCGTACCCTATTTGTCTGCATCCCCTGATACTTTGGAATGGGAAGAGTACAATAAACTTGGAGAAGGCGCATCGTTAGGATGCGTCCGAGTATCTGTCGAGGATGCCAAATGGATATATGATAACTGTAAACGCGGTACAACCGTAGTTGTATACTCTGACAGCGAAGAACAATTGGAACTTGGAAAGCCTACAGCAATCAAAATACCGGAAGATTCTCCCTGCAGAAATTGGGATCCTACAGATATTGACAGCAACAATCCCTGGTTGGCAGATACATATGCCTCCATTGGAGGAAGGATGCACGAATTTGATTATATAGATTATGCCGACAGGTATTCCGATTTAAAAGCTGCATTTGGGTATGACAGAGATGCACTTTATGAACACTATTTCGCTTACGGAATAAATGAGGGGAGAATTGCTAATTTCGGGGGAACAGAAGTAACGATAGATAAATTTGATTATATAGATTATGCCGACAGATATTCCGATTTAGAAGCAGCATTTGGATATGACAGGGGTGAGCTGTATAAGCATTATCTTATTTATGGAATAAATGAGGGGAGAATTGCTAATTTCTATTAGGAACAGGCATGGAGCAAATCCACAAGGGCGAGCAGTGTCATATTGCTCTCAAATCGGATTTTTTGTTTTTGTGGATGACAAAACATGAAGGTAATAAAATGATTTCTCTGCAAGGGTTTCGCAACTTGACATAAGTGAGCTGAGGGAGCGCTGTGCGTAGCGGCGAGTATAGCCGATTAAGGAAGCAGCATGTATATCCAATTTATACAAAAAACAGGGGAAATGATTGACAACCCCCCTGATATCCCGTATAGTTATCTCATTGCATTTACATCTGAAAAAGTCATGCTGAAACCGCAAAGGAGATACCGCAATTGAAAAATACTATTATTTCCTTAAAAGATATCACTGTTTCTTATGATGGGGAGCAGGTTCTGGGAGGCTTTAATCTGGAGATACATGATGGGGAGTTTGTTACCCTGTTAGGCCCCTCCGGATGCGGCAAGACCACAGCGCTTCGCACCATTGCCGGTTTCATCAGACCGGATGCAGGGGATGTCTTTTTTTATGACAAAAACATAACCAACCTACCCCCGCACAAGAGGGAAGTCAACACAATTTTCCAGAAATATGCTTTGTTTCCTCACCTGAATGTTTATGACAATATCGCTTTTGGTATGCGACTGAAGAAATGCAGCGAGAAGCAGATCAAGGAGACTGTGCACAGAATGCTGGCTATGGTGGATATGTCCGGCTATGCTCATCGCGGCATCAGTCAGCTCTCGGGCGGGCAGCAGCAAAGAGTAGCCATTGCCCGGGCATTGGCCAATGAACCTAAGGTTTTGCTGTTGGATGAGCCGTTAGGCGCTCTGGATATGAAATTGCGCAAGGATATGCAGGCGGAACTGAAAAAGATACAGCAGCAGACAGGGATTACCTTTATATTCGTCACTCATGATCAGGAGGAAGCCCTGTCCATGTCCGATACCGTGGTGGTGATGGACAAGGGTATGATACAGCAGATCGGCACTCCCATGGATATTTATAATGAGCCAAGGAATGCTTTTGTGGCTGATTTCATCGGGGAATCCAACATACTGGACGGCGTCATGCAGGAGGACTATTCCGTGAAGTTTGCCGGGCATAATTTCCGTTGTCTGGATGCCGGTTTTGGCAAAAATACACCTGTGGATGTAGTGATACGCCCGGAGGACATCAAGGTAGTGGAGCCTGATTCCACCCTGATCACCGGGGATGTCACGGCTGTGACCTTTAAGGGCGTGCACTATGAGATCATTGTGGATGTGGAGGGCTTTAAGTGGATGATACAGTCTACGGAATGCTGTGAGACAGGTGACCACATAGGACTGTCCCTTACTCCCAACGATATTCATGTCATGGCCAAGTCAGAATATTCCGGTATGTTCGGAGACTACAGTACCTTCAGTGATGAAATGGGAGAAGACAGGAATGCTTCCAATGAGGCGTTGGCGGAAGAGGAGGGCAATGAGGATGAAGTCTGATTCAAAATTGCTTTCTGCGCCTTACACTGTCTGGATGACCATTTTCATTGTACTGCCTATGCTGTTGGTAGGATACTTTGCCTTTACGGATAAATCAGGCAGCTTTACTTTAGAAAATATTTTAAGCGTAGGACAATATTCCAATGTATTTTTACGTTCCATCTGGCTGGGGGCGGTGGCAACTGCGGTTTCTCTGGGACTGGGTTATCCCCTGGCATACATCATTGCCAAAATGAATGCCAGGCGTCAGAATGTCATGGTGATGCTGGTGATGCTGCCCATGTGGATGAATTTCCTGCTGCGTACCTATGCATGGATGACACTGCTGGAGGATAACGGCCTGATCAATTCGGCATTGGCTGCTGTAGGGCTTCCCCGGATACATATGATCAACACAGCGGGAGCAGTGGTGCTTGGCATGGTCTACAACTATATACCGTATATGATTCTGCCGTTATATTCAGTGCTGACCAAAATTGACAAGAGTGTGATAGAAGCGGCTCAGGATCTGGGTGCCAACAGCAGGGAAGTTTTTTTGAAAGTAGTGATTCCTTTGAGTATGCCCGGTGTGATCTCCGGCATCACCATGGTATTTGTTCCGGCAGTGAGTACGTTTATCATATCAAAAATGTTGGGCGGCGGCGGGAATCTGCTGATCGGCGACCTGATTGATATGCAGTTTCTGGGCAGCGCCTACAATCCCAATCTGGGTTCCGCCGTGTCACTGGTGCTGATGGTGATCATTCTGATCTGCATGGGTATCATGAATCAGTTTGATGACGGCGAGGCTGTGGAAGGAGGAGGTATGCTGCTATGAAAAAGGCAGGTGCGCGTATTTATACCTTTCTCATTTTTCTGTTTTTATATGCCCCTATTTTGGTGCTGATCGTGTACTCTTTCAATGACACGGAGACTGCCAGCCGCACGGTATGGGGCGGATTTTCCCTGCGCTGGTACAGGAAGCTTTTCGAGGACAGGCTGATTCTGGAAGCTTTGTGCAATACACTGCTCATCGCAGTGGTATCAGCGGCGGCATCCACGGTGCTGGGCACCATGGCGGCGATCGGCATCAATTCCATGAAGCGCCTGCCCAGACGTATCATGATGAATATTACAAACTTTCCCATGGTCAATCCCGAGATTGTAACCGGCGTGTCTCTGATGCTGCTGTTTGTGTTCGCAGTCAGGATTTTCGGCGGGAGGAGTCTGGGAATGGGATCGCTGTTTGCGGCTCATATTACTTTCTGCCTGCCCTATGTGATCTTATCCGTACTGCCCAAGCTGCGTCAGATGGATCCTAACCTTTATGAAGCGGCTCAGGATCTGGGCTGTCCTCCGGTGAAGGCTTTCTTCAAGGTGGTGCTGCCGGAGATCACGCCCGGAATTGTAACGGGGATGATCATGGCGTTTACGCTTTCCATTGATGATTTCGTGATAAGTTATTTTACCAGCGGAACCACCCAGACACTGCCTATTTACATTTACTCCATGACCCGGAAACGTATCAGCCCGGAGATCAATGCGTTGTCCACGATGATGTTCGCGGTGGTGATGGTGCTGCTGATCATTATCAACGCCCGCAATGCCAGGGACAAGCGTGCATAGATTTTCTAAGCGGTTAAAGGACAACCGCTAAAAAAATCTACGATTCCGCAAAGCAGAATCTATGCACACAGAAGAATCGTAAAATCCCGTTGGATTTGTGGAAGTATGAAAAGAGGTGTACGTATGATGAAAAGGCATTTCATACATTTCAATCTGTGTGTGT